>DOMW01000171.1 GCA_003510345.1 Clostridiales bacterium
TGCGACGCAGAGAACCCGCAGTGAAGCGGGAAGCGAGTCCTTGAGCCGCCGGAGGCATAAAAACATCCCGCAGGGATACCTTGACCCAAAAGGAATGCCCAAAAGCAAGCACAAAGACATTTTGCACAATTGACGAATTATACACAGTATGCTATCATATGATCAAATAGGTAAAATTGTTGCAAAAAAGATAAGATATCCTTATATTATAAAAAATAGAAAGCGGGTGAAAACTATGGCAAAGAAGATGAAGGCGGCGGTTTTTTATGAACCACTCAACATGAAAATGGAAGAGGTGGATGTTCCGGCGATTAGCGCGAATGAAATGCTTATAAAAGTAAAAGCGGTGGGCATTTGCGGGTCGGATGTAAACTATTATTACGGCAACAGCCCCGTCGGTACGGCGGATGGCAAAGGCCCGATCATTTTAGGGCACGAGATCGCGGGCATTGTGGAAGACCCGGGCGTATTGGGTGCTTCCATGGGATTCAAAAAAGGGGACAAGGTGGCGGTAAACCCGGTGGCGCCCTGCTTTGGCTGTGTGCCCTGCATGAACGGTGAATTCAACGAGTGCGACAATGTGAATGTGTATGGGGTGAGCTGCGACGGCGGTTTCGCGGAGTATACGAAAGCGACGGCCTCCAATGTGTATAAAATCCCGGACGGCATGTCTTTTGAAGGCGGCGGGCTGGCAGAACCCCTTGCCTGCGCAAACTACAGCGTAAAGAAGCTGCACATGCAGCCGGGCATGACATGCGTGGTGTTCGGATGCGGTGCGATCGGCCTGATGGACGTGCAGCTCGTTAAGGCTTGCGGCGCGGCGCGGGTCATTGCCATAGACCCGAACGATTATAAGCTGGAAAAAGCCCTTAAGCTGGGGGCGGATCACGTGATCAACGTAAGGGATAAAAACTCCAGGTATTACACGGAAGACATTGCGGAAACGGTAAGAGAAATGAATGGTGGGCGGCTGGCGCACAGGGCGCTGCTTCCGACCGGCGCGATGTCCGCGTGGCAGCAGGCGCTCGATGTGACAAGGCCCGGTTCAACCATAGTGTATTTCGGGCAGCCGTCTTCGGCGGATGCCGTGCTGCATATCCCCGCGCTCGAGGCGCTGCAAGCGGATAGGAACATAGCGTTTGCGTGGCTGGCGCCGCTTGTTTGGGATAATGTGTTCAACGAGCTGGCGACAGGGCAGGTTAAGGTAGAGGATATTATCACGCATAAATTCTCGCTGGATAACATAGTGGAAGGCGTTAAGTTCATGCGGGAATCCAAAGAGAAGAAGATCAAGGGAATGATGGTCATCGATTAATAATTTGCCAGTGTTTTCATGGGCGGAATCCGGGCGGCCGGGTTTTGCCCTTTGGCAAATTATTTTTGCGCAACGACAACTGGGAATGATTTTGCCGGAGACAAACGGCTATCATTTAAGTGCTTACAAAAAAGGGGAGAAGACTATGAAAAAGAAAGTGGAATATCCGGATTGGAAACTGGACGGTGAATATATCGAGAGCTGCAGCTGCGACGTAAGCTGCCCCTGCTTGGTATCCGCGCAGGCGCATAACACAATCTTGCCGGATTATCTGCCGTGCGACGTACTGCTCACGTTCATCATCGACGAAGGCCATTTTGAAAGTGTGGATCTTGCGGGCTGTAAATTTGTCGTGGCGTTTTCCACGCCCAGAGAAATGTGCCTGAAAAACTGGACGACGGCGTATTACATCGACGCGAAGACGCCCGGGCAGCAGGCCGCGCTGACGCAGATCGTGACGGGCAAGGCGGGCGGCCCTACGGCGGGTATGGCGGACCATACCGAAGAAAACCACGGTGTGCGGCTGGTCGATATTGAATATGAAAGAAAAGATATCTATTCCAGAACCGCCACGATCGACGATATTATGACGGTCAAAATCAAAGCGAAGGTCGGTATGCACGACAACCTGCCCGTCGTGATTGAGAACGCGAGCGACCTCGCGTATGTCGTTACGCAGTCATACGGTACGGACGTGCGCTACCAGGATCACCTGCGGGTGATGAACAACACGGGGCGGAACGCTTTTTATGGCCGCTATGTGTGGGTTCCGGAGTCTCCCATCGGTATTAAATACGACCGGTACGAGAAGAAGGAGAAAAAAGCAAATAAAAAGTGAGAAAACCCTTTTAACTAAAGACCAGTGGGTGATATTGCTTATAGTAAGCGCGCTCACACTGGTGGCCTGGGTGTATCTCGCGGCGCTTTCATCCGCGGATATGGCCGGGATGTCTATGGATATGACGGGCGCGGCAGACCCGGAAATGGAGCGGCAGATGGCGGCGCGGCTGCAATCTGCCGCGTTTACGCCGACGGTTCCCGCGTTTTCCATGTTTGTACCCATGTGGGTAGTGATGTGTGTCGGTATGATGCTGCCTACGGCGGTACCGATGTTTTTTGCGTACCATACGGTGAGCAAACGGCGCGGCGGCGGACGTGGCGCGGCTTTGGCGGTTGCGTGGTTTGTTTTGGGTTATTTGCTTCTATGGGCGTTGTTTGGGCTTGCGTGCTTCGCGGTGGGTACGCTTATCATAGGTTGGGCGGGCGCTGCCGTCACATCATGGGCGGGGAGCATGGCTGGCGTGGCTGTGATTTTTCTATTTGCGGGCGTATACCAACTGACGCCGCTTAAAAACGCGTGCCTTAAGGGCTGCCGCCACCCGCTTCAGTTTGTGCTGAACAAGTGGAAGGACGGCGCGGCGGGCGCGCTCATAATGGGGATGCGCCACGGTGTTGAATGCATCGGGTGCTGCTGGGCGCTGATGCTGGTGCTTTTTCCGCTGGGTATGATGAATTTGTTTTGGATGGGCATTTTTACGGTCATCATGTTCTTTGAAAAAAACAATAAATTTGGGATTGTCATTTGTAAAGCCACGGGAACACTACTTTTGATCGCCGGTGGGGTGATTTTGGCTGTTAGTTTGATGAAAATGATTTAAGAACTGGTAAAATACGATTTATGGTGTTGGCTTTATGCTGTGTGGTACTGGTATAAGTACAGCACTAGATACCAGTACAATACTGGTAAAACTAGCCAATGCTTGACAATTGTTAAAAACATTTCCTCTATTGACAATTGTGTTGACAAAAAGAATCGTGAATGTTATTATCATTGCAATAAAAGGTTAGCGTACTTAAAATTTCCATTAGGCCTAAATAAATGAAAAAAATATAATATAATGTTATGTTTCTTGTGCTCGAGTATCATAAATTGTATCTGAAGGAGTGATTGTGTGGGTAGCGGTGAAATTATACTGCAAATGAAAGGCATCAATAAATCTTTTCCGGGAGTGCAGGCGCTGAGCGGTGTTTCCTATGAACTGGAGAAAGGGGAAGTACACGCGCTGATGGGCGAAAACGGCGCGGGTAAATCAACGCTCATGAAAATACTGACCGGCGCTTACCAGGAAGATACCGGTGAGGTTATTTTTGACGGAAAGCCTTTTCCAAAGAGGGATGAGCGTTCTACGCTCGCGGCGGGCATTGCCATGATCCACCAGGAACTTAGCTTTGTGCCGTACCTCACGATTGCGGAAAACCTTTTCCTGGGCAGGGAAATTATGAAGAGCGGTATGCTGGATAAGCGCGCCATGAACAAGCAGGCGGGCGAGTGGCTCAAAAACCTCGGCATGAATCTTGACCCCAGGCGGACGATGGATTCGCTGATGGTTTCCGAGCAACAGATGGTGGAGATCACAAAAGCGGTTTCGTACAACGCGAAGATCATTATTATGGACGAGCCTACGTCCGCGATCACCGACAGGGAAGTGGAAAAGCTGTTTGCCACGATACGCGACCTTACGGCAAAGGGCGTTGCGATCGTATATATTTCTCATAAGATGGATGAGATACTGCAAATAAGTGACCGCGTCACGGTGTTCAGGGATGGGCAGCTCATAAGCACGCGCAACGCGCAGGATATCACGATGGACCAGATCGTGATCGATATGGTGGGCCGCGAGCTTACCGAAGTGTACCCCGAACGCGCCTCCGATATTGGCGAAGAGCTTTTGCGCGTGGAAGGGATGACGCGCAACGGCGTTTTTGAGAATGTGTCTTTTTCGGTGCACCGCGGCGAAGTGATCGGTTTTGCCGGGCTTATGGGCAGCGGGAGAACGGAAACGATGCGTTGCGTGTATGGGCTGGACAGGCCGGACGCGGGCAAAATCTTTATAAAAGGTAAAGAAGTATCGATCAAAAACCCGGGAGACGCTATAAAGAACGGCATTGGCCTTGTAAACGAGGACAGGAAAGGCGTGGGGCTGGTGCTGGCGCTGCCGATCAAAACAAACCTGACGCTTTCCAACCTGAATAAATACTTTAAATCACCTATAATACAAGGTTTAAAAGAGGCGCAGCTTGCGGACAGGATGATAGGCGAGCTCAGGATCAAAACACCCAGCCGCAACCAGCTTGTGGGAAACCTTTCGGGCGGCAACCAGCAAAAAGTGGTGCTGGGAAAGATATTGCTGGACGAATCGGAAATATTGATCATGGACGAACCGACGCGCGGCATTGATATCGGGGCGAAGTCGGAAATCTATCACATGATAAATGACCTGGCGAAAAGCGGCAAAGCGGTGATACTTGTTTCTTCTGAGCTGCCGGAGATCATTGGCCTCGCGGATAAGGTTTTTGTGATGCACGAGGGAACGATAAAAGGTATTATCACAGACGCGGACGACATAAAGCAAGAAAAAATTATGGAATTTGCGATAGCGCAATAAGGGGAGGAAGTATTGTTATGGCCGAGTTAGCAAAACAGAAGAACATGATGGGGGATATTTTGAGGAAGTTTGGCATAGTGATCGCGCTGATCATTTTGCTTATCGCGTTTTCGATCGCTTCCGAAAATTTCTTTACGCCGGGTAACCTGATCACGATATTGATCCAGACTTCTATCAATATACTTTTAGCGATCGCGACGACCTACATTATATTGACGGGCGGCATAGACCTGTCGTCCGGTTCGGTGGTGGCGATTGCCGGCGTGGTGTTTGCGCTGCTGGGCAAAGAAGACTCGATGGTGCCCCCGGCGATAGCGGTTATCGCGGGCGTGCTTACCGGCCTCGCGTTTGGCGCGCTTAACGGTGTGATCGTCGCGAAGGCGAAGGTAGCGCCGTTCATCGTGACGCTGGGCACAATGACGATCGCGCGCGGTATCGCGCTGCTTGTGGCGGATGGCAGGCCGGTGCCCGGTATGGCGCAGGGCTTCAAGGACTTTGCGGGCAAATCGCCGCTGGGGCTGCCCAACATCGTTATCGTAATGATCATTGTGGCGGTGGTGTTCACCTTTATACTGACAAAGACAAAATTCGGGCGTTATGTGTACGCCATAGGCGGCAACGAGGAAGCGGCGCGCGCTTCGGGTATTGCGACAAGCAATATAAAACTGGCCGTGTATACGATGGCGGGCGCTATTGTGGGCCTTGCGGGCGTATTGCAGGCATGCCGCATCAATGTGGGGCAGCCGAACGTGGGCGAGGGTTTTGAGATGAACGCCATCTCCGCCGTCGTAATCGGCGGCACATCGCTTTCGGGCGGCGTGGGCAGCATGTGGGGCACGCTCATAGGCGCGTTTATTATTGGCGTGCTGAATAACGGCCTGGACATGCTGGGCGTCAGCTCTTACTGGCAAAAGGTAGTGAGCGGGGCGATCATCATCGCGGCCGTGATGATGGACAGGACAAATAAAAAATAGTTTAAAGTTTGCGGCGCAATTGCCATGTGCCGCGATAAAAAAACATAGATTCAAACAGGAGGAGAAAATGAAGAAAGCATTATTGTTGGTTTTGGTACTGGTGTTTGCCGTGGCGGCGTTCGCAGGCTGCTCGCAGCCCGCGGCGGAAACGCCCGCGAGTGAAGCGCCCGCAAGTGAGGCGCCTGCTTCGGAAGCGCCCGCAGAAGCGCCCGCGGAAGAGCCTGCTGCGGAGGAACCCGCAGAAGAACCCGCCGCTGGCGGAGACCTCGACTACGCGTCTTTGAATTTTGGCTATCTGTGCCAGACGCAGGTAACAGAGTACATGCTCATGGTGCAAGAAGGCGTTAAGGCTGGTTGCGAGGAGCTGGGGATCAACCTTACGGTAAACGACGCGGACGGCGACCCGGCAAAGCAGGTTTCCCAGTGTGAAAGCATGATTGCCTCCGGCATGGACGCGATACTCGTTTCCGCGGTAGACGCCGACGCTTCGGCGCCTGTTGTGGACAAATGCGCCGAAGCGGGCATCCCCTGCATCGCGGTTACAAACCTGTTCAACAGCGTGAACCCTGCGACATCCATCCTTTCGGATGACGTGGAAGCGGGCAGGATCGCCACACGTGAGCTTTGCGAAGCGATCGGCGGCGCGGGCCAGATCGGCGTGATCCGCGGCCTTGCGGGCCAGTCTTCCGAAGTATTCCGCGGCCAGGGCATGGAAGAAGTGCTTGCGAATGAATATCCGGACGTGGAACTCGTGGCCGATGATATCGGAAACTGGGCGCGCGACGAAGGCATGGTTATCACCGAAAACTGGATTCAGAAGTATGGCGAAGACCTGAAAGGTATTTTCGCGCAGAATGATGAAATGGGTATCGGCGCGGCCAACGCGATTGAGAACGCGGGCATGACGGGCAAAATCCAGATCACGGCCGTTGACTGTGTGGCGGACGCGCAGAGCTATATCGAAAGCGGCGCGATCTATGCGGATATCGCGCAGGACCCCCACGCGCAGGGCTATGAAGGCGTAATGGCGGCGGTTAAAATCCTGAAGGGCGAGACAGTGGAAGAGCTGGTTTACACGCCCCTCAAGACAGTGAACAAGGACAATGTCGCAGAGCATTACGGCGCTTAAAAAACAGCATCATTGCGTAGTTTGTTCTATTATGAGTGCGGTTATGGGTTTTGTGCCCATAGCCGCACTACACAATTATATAGTACTAATCCGCAATAGAAAAGCGACAAAAACCGCTTTTCTATCACCGCATAAAATGCGATTCAAAAAGGATTTTCCTTTTTGAGCGGCTCAGTATTGAACGACTTGCGCGCGCGTAATGCCAAAAAGCAGTACGCGCTGTGCGCCAAGGGCGCACAGTAAAAACCCTGAGGGTTTTTACTTGCGGAATAGTATAGGAAAGAGAAGGTGATAAAATGAAAACGGTAAAAGTGGGTGTGGTCGGCTGCGGTGATATTTCAACGATCTATTTTACAAACATTGCAAAGTTTGATAATATCGAAGTGGTTGCGATTGCCGACCTCATGATGGAACGGGCGCAGGAGAAAGCCGGAAAATTTGGCGGAAAAGCAATGAGTGTCGCCGAGCTTATGGCGAACCCGGAAGTAGAAGTGGTTTTGAACCTCACCATTCCCGCTGCCCATCATGAAGTGGATATGCAGGCGCTGAACGCGGGAAAGCACGTATACAGCGAAAAGCCGCTGGCTATTACAATGGAAGACGGCAAGGAGATACTGGACCTTGCGAAGAAAAAAGGCCTTTTGGTGGGCTGCGCCCCCGATACGTTCCTTGGCGCGCGCCCGCAGACAATGAGAAAGATGATTGATGACGGCTGGATTGGCAAACCCATTGCCGCTACGGCGTTTATGGTGTGCTATGGCCATGAGATATGGCATCCCAGCCCGGAATTTTATTATAAAACAGGGGCCGGCCCGATGTTTGATATGGGCCCGTACTACATGACGGCGCTTGTGGCGCTTTTGGGCCCGGCAAAGAGGATCAGCGGCGCGGCGTCCATGACATACAAGCAGAGGCTGATCACCTCACAGCCGCTTGCGGGCAAGGTGATCGATGTGGAAGTGCCCACAACGGTGAGCGGAACGATTGAATTCGCGAACGGCGTGATTGCGTCTACAATCATGAGTTTTGATATTTGGGACAGTAACCTGCCTCGCCTGGAGATCTATGGCACGGAGGGAACTGTGAGCATGACAGACCCCGACCCGCTGGCAGGGCCGGATATTTTTCACGGGGAGACAAAATTCCGGCGCGCGAGCGATTCCGACTGGACGGAGCTTCCCTACGACCTGCCGAGGAAGGAAGAAGCCACGCCGTGGGATACGATCCCGTCCATTTATAATTATAACTTTAACAGCCGCGGCCTGGGTCTTGCCGATATGGCGCGCGCGATAAGAAACGGCGGCGATTTCAGGGCGAACGGCGACGTGGCGTACCATGTGCTTGAAATGATGCACGCCTTTATAAAATCTGCGGAAAGCGGTAAGTATTACGACATGCAAAGCATATGCAAAATGCCGGATGTGATGGAAATGAACATGACGGAGTTTTCCATGGGTAAATAAACATCGGTGAACCGGCGGAAAAAGTTTGGATAGGAGGTTATGGCTGTTATGACAAGTATGATACGTGAGTGCATCGACTATTTGGACGATAGTGTGAAGCTTTCCCCGAGGTTGGAAAAGATGAGGGACATCTTTTTCAACACGGAGCTTTCGATCTGTCACGAGCGCGCGGTGATCTGGACGCAGTCGCACAAGGAAACGGAAGGCCAGCCGATGGTGCTGCGCCGCGCGAAAGCGCTCGACAAATTACTGACGGAAATGACGATCTATGTGAAAGAGGGCGACCTGCTGGCGGGCAATCTTGCGTCTGTACCGCGTGCCGCGCCCATCTTTCCGGAATTTGCCGTGAATTGGGTCGAGCGCGAGCTGCACGGCGACCCGTATCCGTTTGGCGCGCGCCCGGGCGACTCCTATCAAGTCTCGGAGGAATCAAAGACTATATTGCTGAACGACGTGATCCCTTACTGGCGGAACAACACCCATGAGGACAGGGTGATGTCGCTGCTGCCGGAAGAGACGCGTCAAGCGTGCAGGGAAGTGAAAGGCACCGAAGAAGACTGGGTGATGACCAGCGGCGACGGGCACACCATACCGGACTATATCAAGGTGATACAGAAGGGTATGCGCGCCATCATTACGGAAGCGGAAAGCAAGCTTGCTTCTCTCGATATGGCAAACCCGGACGACCTTTCCAAAGTGCCGTTTTTGCAGGCGGTTATCATCGCGCAGAACGCGGTGCTGAAGTTTGCGGCGCGTTACGCGGAAAAACTGGACGGCATGGCGAAGGCGGAAAGCGACGCGGCGCGCAGGGAAGAGCTTCTTCATATGGCGGATATCTGCCGCCGTGTACCGGCGGAACCCGCGCGGACATTCCACGAAGCGGTGCAGTCGATGTTTTTTGTAAACATACCCGTGCAGCTTGAAAGCAACGGCCACTCCATTTCGTTCGGCAGGGTAGACGGTTACCTGTATCCTTTCTTTGAGAGGGATATGGAAAGCGGTGCGCTCAATATTGAAAAAGCATACGAGATCATGGCGTGCATGTGGCTCAAGGTGACGGAGTTCGCGAAGCTGCGCGACTGGGACAACACGGTGGCGTTTGTGGGTAACCCGCTGTTCCAGAACCTTACGATAGGCGGGCAGACGCTGAACGGTATGGACGCGGTGAACGAGATATCGTATCTTTCGCTTGCCTGCACCAAAAAACTGAAAATGACGCAGCCCACGCTGACGGTGCGCTGGTACCGCGGCACGTCCGATATTTTCATGAAGGAAGCGGTGAAGGTGGTGCGCACGGTGGGCAGCCTGCCGGCTTTCTTTAACGATGAAGTGATCATACCGGCCATGCTGAACATCGGGTATTCCTATGAGGACGCGGTGAACTACGCGATGGTCGGTTGTGTGGAGCCCGCCCCGCACGGCCAGATAGGCGGCCGGTATGGCGCCGGGTTCCCCAACCACGCGAAGTGGGTGGAATTAGCGCTGAACGGCGGCAAAGACCCGCGCACGGGGCTTACCCTGTGCCCGCACGATAAAAAGCTGGGCACGTTCGACAGTTTTGACGATGTGCTCGAAGCGTTCCGCAAGCAGTTGAAATACTTCCTGCGCCACCATGTGATCGCGGGCAATGTAGTGGATACGTCGTGGGGGCAGATGACGCCCAACCCGTTCCTTTCCTCGGTGATTACGGACTGCATCGGGCGGGGCAGGGAGATCAAAGAGGGCGGCGCGAAATATGACTTTACAGGCGGGCAGAGCGTGGGCATCATCTCGGCGGCAAACGCGCTTTCCACAATCAAAAAAGTGGTGTTTGACGACAAAACGCTTACGCAGGAACAGCTAAAACACGCGCTCGATACAAATTTTGAAGACAAGGCGACCAACCC
>DOMW01000158.1:0-352 GCA_003510345.1 Clostridiales bacterium
ACCGGCACCGAACGCGGAGCTTAGTATCTGATTCAGCGGTCATACCGGGCAATGTATATGAACCCGGCACGGCGACCCGTACATGGCATCTTTCTGGTGGCAATCCTACAGGGCAATTTGCAAACGGTTTGACTGGTTCGTTTGGCACTGGTGTAGCAAAAGGTAATACCAATGGTAACTTACAACCCTATATCACCTGCTATATGTGGAAACGCACGGCGTAACAAACGCAGACGGAGGATAAGGAAATGGCAGTGGTAAAAATCAATGAATTATTCGTACCAAAAGGCACAAAGCGGCGGGGCGGGAAAAAGCTGAAAAAAGACAACGGCGTGTGCATCCACGAAGCGGG
>DOMW01000158.1:374-568 GCA_003510345.1 Clostridiales bacterium
AACGGCTGGCACTTCTCGGTGGATGACAAAGAGGCGTGGCAGTCTTTCCCGCTGGATGAGGTGGCGGAGCATTCCGGCAAGCGCGAGGGCAACGACACCACGGTGGCGATCGAGATCGCCGACAAAGTGACGGCGGGCGCGTATTGGAAAAACGCCGTGGACAACGCGGCGTGGCTGGCGGCGTGGATACTAAA
>DOMW01000158.1:738-3803 GCA_003510345.1 Clostridiales bacterium
GCTTGTGGAAGGGTTCGTAACGCGGCTCTACGCGGCTTCGCTCGACCGTGCCCCCGACCCGGACGGGTTTAACGCTTGGGTGAATGCGCTGCTGAACCGGGCGCTTGACCCGTGGCAGGCGGCACGTGATATCGTGCTGAGCGACGAGAGCATCGGGCAGCGCGAGACGACCGAAGAATGGGTGAAGGAGCTGTACCGGGCGCTGCTGGGCAGGGAACCGGATGTAGACGGGGAGCAAGGCTGGCTGGTGCGGTTGTATACCGACATGAGCCGGGTTGCGGTTGTGGACGGCATCCTCGGCAGCGCGGAGTTTAGCGGCGTCGCCGCGGCGATGGGGTTTTAGGTAACCGATGATTAAAGCGGGTCCGTGGATTTCCGAGTCATTTTTGTTCGTGGCCGTGACGACAGGTTCCGTTCATAGCAGCGCTATGGGCGGGTTCTGGCGGCGCTGCCACGGACGAAAAGGGCCGGAAAGGCGCGTGGCCTGCATTGATTAGCGGTTGCCTGGAAAGGAGAAAATATGGAAATACTGGAACAATATGTGGTAGTGCTTGTCATGGCAATCTGCTTTGGCATCGGTATCGTGCTAAAGCGCGCTTTCGACAAATTGCCCAACAAATACATTCCGTTGATACTGGCGGCGCTGGGGATACTCCTGAATTGCTGGATCAACGGCGGGGCATTCACGCCCGAAATACTGGTGGGCGGGCTGGCATCCGGCTTGCTGGCGGTAGGTATGTTTGAGTTTGGAAAACAGTTGCTAAGCAACATCATAGGGAAAGGCGGCGGGGGAACACATGGATGATTTTGTATTTCGCTACTGGATAGAGGTGTTCTTCGGTGTTATTGTCACTGCCATTACGGTGCTTGTCCGGCAGGTCATGAAATACCGGGCTGAGCAGAGGGCGATCAAACACGGCATAGTCGCCATGCTGCGCGACCGGATTATTCAGACATACAATGACTATGCGGAAATGAATTATTGCCCGATTTATGCACTGGAGAACATGGAAGATATGTTTCGTGAGTACAGTAATCTGGGAGGAAACGGGACAATCGCGAAACTGGTTGACGATTTGAAGAAGCTGCCAACCAAAAAGCCGTAGGGCTGTTTTTACACGGCGGGCAAATCATTTTATTTAAAGTAATATTGCATTCAAAATCGGAACTTGTTATAATAGACAGCATAAATGAAATTAGCATAGGTGCGGCAAGGGCGCGACGCTTTGCCGCGCTTATGCTATTCGGGGTGAAAAGCCCGTTTGGTGGCTGTAGAAAGGCGCACAGAGGATGGATGCAGGTTTTTTGATTTTGATTGTAGCCGGGGCGGCAATCGCCTTTCTGGTTGCGTTTGCCGTCACGCCCCTGGTGCGCAGGCTGTCGGGCAAGATCGGCGCGGTCGATATTCCGAAGGATGAAAGGCGTATACATAGCAAGCCGATCCCTACCATGGGGGGGCTTGCTATTTTTGCCGCGTTCGCGGTGGCGGTGCTCGTCCTTGTGCCTATGGAGCGCACGTATGCCGCCATACTTCTGGGCGCGCTTGTTATTGTGCTGACAGGTATACTGGACGATATTTTCGCGCTGCGCTGGTGGATCAAACTCTTTGCGCAGGTGGGCGCGGGCCTCGTTGTCGCACTGAACGGCGTGGTGATTACGGAGATGGCAAACGGCGATATCCAGTTTGGCGTGTGGGCCGTCCCGTTCACGGTGCTTTGGATCGTGGCGATCACGAACGCCATCAACCTGCTCGATGGACTGGATGGGCTTGCGTGCGGTATCATCGCTATTTCGTGCGTGTCGCTGCTCATTGTTTCTTCGCTGTATATCGACCCGCAATACGGGAGCGTGATGACCATCATCGCGGCGCTCGCGGGCGCGTGTTTCGGTTTTCTGCCGCACAACATCCATCCCGCGAAAATATTCATGGGCGATACGGGTGCCATGTTCATCGGGTTTACTTTTTCCGTGATCGCCATACAGGGCTTTTTCAAACTGAACGCGCTGGTGTCTTTTGGCGTGCCCTTTTTGGTGCTGGGGCTTCCCATATTGGATACGCTTCTTGCCATAGTGCGCCGGGCGGCAAAGGGGCAGCACTTTTTCCAGCCGGATAGAAGCCACCTGCACCACAAGATGATGGAGTGGGGCTTTAACCACAAGCAGACCGTTTGGCTGATGTACGCTACATCCGCGGCGTTGGGCGTGGCGGCCGTGCTTTTTGCCCTGCGCAGGTTTGCGGCGTTTACGATCGTGCTTCTTGTGGCTTTGGGGGCGGGCGTTGTGCTTATACGCCTGCAAACGAACAAACTGGCAAGGGAAAAAGAGAAAGCAGAGGCGGGCAATGAGGAATGAAGAGAGTAAAACCGTATATATGGGCGGAAAAACGCTGCGCAAAGACGACGGCCGCATTATACTGCGCGGCGAGCTCGACTCGCTGCTGGCGCGCGCCGTTATGACCTGCGCCTATGCGAAGCAGTACGGCTATACGGAGATTGTAAGTGGCTGTGAGGATATCGTGCGCGTGCTGCGGGAAATCGTGAAAAGCGAAGCGCTCGGAACGGTGTGCGAGGTGCGGGAGATACTCGGCATGGATTTTGACGAGCTAAGGCAAGTATCGCACAACCCCAGAACCGAACTGGGGGCGGGCCACTACTTTCCGGACGAGAATACGGACAGTATGACGGCTATGCTGAATCTGCTGCGGACGGACGCGCGGCGCGCGGAACGGTATTGCGCCGCCGTTTTGGAGGAGCACCCGTCGGCGGAAGGGCTGATAGCTGTTTTAAACAGGCTTTCCTCCGCCGCCTATATTCTGATGATAGAATGCAGCGCGCGATTTGAATGACAGCAATATTTTATAATATATATTTTGAAGTCTGAAGAAGGAAGAGAGGTTACTACATGAAGCAGATCAGGGAAGGTTTGACGTTTGACGATGTATTGCTCGTGCCGCAAAAGAGCAGGGTCGTGCCAAGCGAGATCGATGTTTCCACAAGCATCACAAAAAAACTAAAACTCCACATGCCCATCATGAGCGCGGCGATGGACACCGTGACGGAAAGCGA
>DOMW01000207.1 GCA_003510345.1 Clostridiales bacterium
GTCCGGCCTTGCGCTTGCGCCCGAAAAAAAGCCGCTTACGGCGACAAGCTACGGAACGGGGGAGCTGATCGCGCACGCGCTTGCGCATGGATTTAAAGAGATCACGGTCACGGTTGGCGGCTCGGCGGTGAACGACGGCGGGGTGGGTATGCTGCGCGCGCTTGGGTACCGCTTTTTGGATGCGCGGGGCGCGGAGGTAGGCTGCGGCGCGCAGGATCTGCAAAAGATCGTGTCGGTTGACGGCGGCGGGCGCATGGCGGCGCTTTCGGATTGCAAGTTCACGGTATTGTGCGACGTCTCAAATCCGCTTTTGGGCGAGTACGGCGCAACTTATGTGTACGGCGGGCAAAAGGGGCTTAGCGGGGAACAGTTTGCGCGGGTGGAAGCGGGCATGGTGCATTTTGCCGATGTGGCCGAGCAATACCTGGGCATTCGGTGCAGGGAACAGGCGGGCATGGGCGCCGCGGGCGGTATGGGTTTCGCTTTGAAAGCGTTCCTTGACGCGGAGATACGCCCGGGCATTGAAACGGTGCTTGCGATGATCGGTATGGACGAACGGATGGCGGCGGCGGATTTGGTTATCACGGGCGAGGGCAGGACGGACGCGCAGTCGGCGTTTGGCAAAGCGCCGGCGGGCGTGGGGGAAATGGCGAAGAGACGGAATATCCCGGTCGTATTGATCTCGGGCGCGCTGGGGGATGGGTTCGAGCGGCTATACGGGCAGGGCGTGCACGTTGCCGTACCCTGTGTAGACAGGCTCTCGAGCTTTAAGTATGTAACGCGGCACGCGGAGGAACAGCTCAAGAGGGCGGCAAGCCGTGCCGCCAAGCTGATCGCGATCGGGCGCCAGATACGCGGCAAGTGTACTAGGTAAGCACTGATCAATTCANNCGCCAGAACCCGCTCTTAGCGCTGCTAGGAACGGAACCTGCCGACACTGCCACAAACAAAAATTGCTCGGAAATCCACGGACTTGCTTTAATCAGCGCTTACCTTGGTGAAAAGGGGTGTCATGTAATACTAATCCAAAATAGAAAACCTGAAGACGGTTTTTTATGCAGCCGGACGATAGACCGGCTTATATGGAATTGGATATTGAACGGTCCCCCGGTTAAAAATACAGGCGTTTTTAACCGGGAATGGTATAATACAACTACTATAAAATTGTTGTATTAATAGGAAGGGGATACTACTATGACACTAAAAGAAAAGGCATATGCCATAATCAAAGAGCGGATCATCAATTGCGTTTACGCGCCCGGCACGGTGCTGAATGAGAAGCAGATTATCGCTGAGATAGGGGTGAGCCGTACGCCCTTTCGGGAAGCGGCTACCGCGCTCAAACAGGAAGGGTTTGTGCAGATCGTGCCGCGCAAGGGCATGTATGTTTCGCCCATTACCCTGAAAGATATCAGTAATTTGTATGAAATCAGGGAAGTGCTGGAGCCCAAGGCGCTTGAGCTTGCCATGGAGAGGATACCTGCCGATATTTTAAAGGAATACTACGGGAATATGAAGGCCTTGCAAAAAGTGGATAACAGCATGGAGGAAAAGGAAGACCTGCATAAGCTGATACTTAAGTATGTCGATAACGCACTGCTGGAACAGATGCTGAATGACCTTTACACCAGCAACCACCGGCTGAGCTTTTTATGCGGCAGGGACGCGCAGAACCTTCTCGTGACGAAAGGGCAGCATTTGAGGATCGCGAAGCGTATGGTGAGCGGGGACAAACAGGCGGCGATGGACGCGATGGTGTATCATATCAAAAGCTCAAAGGAGCGGGCGATGCGCTACCTGCACGAGCAGGAGGGCAAGCTGAATATTGTTTTATAATACTGGGAGGTATGTATGAAAGCAGTTCTGAAAACAAAACGGGAACCGGGTTTTACATTCGGGGAAGTGGAGCGGCCCAAGCCGGGGCTGCGCGATGTGGTGATAAAAGTAAAAGCCGCCGCGATTTGCGGCTCGGATCTCAATTTCTACGTATATGAAAAAGGGTTTTGTGACGCTTTTATAAAGGAACTGCCTTTCATCCCCGGCCACGAATGCGCGGGTGAAGTGGTGGAGGTGGGCCGGGCGGTCACGCATGTGCAGGTGGGAGACAGGGTGGCGTTCGACAGCCATATCCCATGCGGCCACTGCGCGCAATGCCAGCGCGGTATGCCCCATACCTGCATGAATATGGGGCTTTTTGGGCACAACATGAACGGCTGCTTTGCCGAATACGCCATGGCGATGGAGACGGGCGTGCGCAAGCTTCCCCCCGGCATGACCTTTGAACAGGGCGCAATGCTCGAGCCTTTGGGGGTGGTGGTGCGCCCGGTGTTTTATTCGGAGGTGGGCATGGCAAACATAGGCGTCGCCGGGTGCGGCGCGATCGGCCAGTTCGCAATCGCGCTTGCGCGGGCTATGGGCGCAAACAAAATCTACGCGATGGATATCAACGAAAAGCGGCTGGCGCTGGCGAAAGAAATGGGCGCGACTACGGTGATCGATTCCGGGGCGCAGCCGGAATTTGCCGAACAGATCAAACGCGAGACGGGCGGGCTGGACGCGTTTATAGACGCGTCCGGTAATGAATCGGCCATAAACGAGGGCTTAAAGGCGCTGCATTTGGGCGGCAAATTTATGATGGTGGGCAACCCCAAGGCCGACCTGACGATCAAAAACGCGCGCACAGTGCTTACGCTTTCCGAGGTAAACCTGCGCGGCAACTGGGGCAGGAGCATGTTCTGGACATGGGAACGGGCCGAGCGGTTCCTTCTTTCCGGAAAGATCGACCTTACGAAGATAATCACGCACCGTTTCCCTCTGGAGCGGTTCGACGAAGCGTTCAAGGTCGCGCTTGGCGGGGAAGGGTGCAAGGTCGTATTTACATTCGGTGAAGGAGAGTAACAATATGGAGTATACGGAAAAGGATATGTTTGGCATAGAGGGGCAGGTGGCTATCGTGACGGGCGCGGGCGGCGGCATTGGCGCGGAGGTTGCGGCCGCGCTTTCCGCGCTTGGCGCAAAGGTCGCCATTGTGGACTTGAATGAGGAAAAGATGGCGGAGACGGCAAAGCGGATTTCCGCGGCGGGCGGGGAAGTAATAACGGTTAAAACGGACGTGACGGATAAAGCGCAGGTGGAAGACATGGCGGCGCGGGTGCACGGCCAATTCGGGAAGATCGACATCCTTGTCAACAGCGCGGGCATCGCCTATTTGCAGGACGCCGTGGATTTTGAGGAAGATATGTGGGACAGGGTGATGGCCGTGAACGTAAAAGGCACCTTCCTGCCCTGCCAGGCTGTGGGCCGCTACATGCTCAGGCAAAAGAGCGGGCGGGTGGTGAATATCTCGTCGGTGCGGGGGATGCAGGGCCGCGCGCGGGATATGGCCTACGCGCCCAGCAAAGGGGCGGTAGACCAGCTCACGCGGTCGCTGGCGATAGAGTGGGCGAAGGAGAATATCAACGTGAACGCCGTCGCGCCCATATTCACGCTTACGGATATAAACCGGGAGATGCTGCAAAAAAAGGAAACGCTGGACTGGGTGATGAGCCGTATGCCCAAGGGCAGGCTGAGTATGCCCAGCTACCTTGTGGGGCCGGTGGTGTTCCTGTGCGGGCAGTCTTCGGAGTTCATTACGGGGCAGATAGTTTATGTGGATGGCGGATGGACATGCGCCTGATACTATTTAAGAATTAAGGGGAGTTGAGTTTGTAAGATGAATACAAAATGGATCGAATACAGGGACAGGATCATTTTCGACACGGACGCGGCGGGGTTTGAGGGTGCGTGCGCAAAAGCGCGCGGGGAACTCGCCGGAAAGGACGACGAGCTGCTTGCGGCGCTTACGGTCGACCTGCTGTCCTATTTACCGAGGTGGATAACGGGAAATGAAAACGGCGCGCTGGCGGAAGCGGTCACGCGGCAGGCGGAGGAGAACCTCGTGGTTTTGCAAAGCCGCGCGGGGCAGATCAGGGCGCAGGCGGTGGAGATAGAAAAAAGCAACCTCGTGAAGCTTTCCAGATTGGCGGACGAGGGTAAGATAAACAACCGATGGGGCAACGACAACGGGCTGGGCATTATGGACGCTATGCGCAGGGGCGCGGCGCTGGTGACGACGAACCCGCTGATCATCAACATGGCGCGGAAAGCGGCGCCGGAAGTTTACGATAAAGTGCGGGACGAAATCAACGCGAAGTACGCGGGGCAGCCGGTGGAGAAACGGATCAGTTACCTCACGCTGGATGTGGTGCTGGAAAACTGCCGTGCGCTGCGCGGTATTTACGAAAAAACAAACCGGCAGGGCGGGTACGTCAACTGCCAGGTAAACCCGAACGATTCCAAAGACGCGGATAAAATGGCGGAGGAAGTGTTTTTCGTGTATGGGGAAGCGGAAAAGGCGCTTTCAGGCAGCCCGAATATCGTGTTCAAGCTGCCGGGCACACAAGCTTCGCTGCAAGCGGCTAAAATGGTGACAGAGCGTGGGATCGGCATAAACATCACGGTGAATTTCAGTGTGGCGCAAAGTCTCGCGTTCGCGGAGGTCATACAGAAAGGGTGCGCGGCGCGGTCATATGTTACGATGATGAGCGGCAGGCTGGACGACCCGATCGCGGCGGAGCTTTCCGCGCTGGGCGAGGCGGATGCGGCGGAGCTTTCCAAAAACGCGAGTATGGCGGTCACGCGGCGGGTGTACCGGGAACTGATCGCTCGCGGCCTAGACAAAACGGAAATACTGGTAGCGTCGCTGCGCGGGCCGTGGAACTTCGACGCGTCCATCACGGACGAGCCTGCCTCGCGCATTGTGATCTCGGCTTTCCCGGACAAGTGGGCGGAATATGACAGCGCGCCGCGTTCTATCGTCTCGCATATCGCGGAGCCTATGCCGGAGGACGTAATAGGCAGGCTCAACAAAAGCGATATTTTCCGCAAGGCTTACGCGGCGGACGGTATGCGGCCAGAGGAGTTTGATATGTACACGCCGGTGCAGCAGACGATTGGCGCTTTTATTGATTCGTATGCCGAACTGAAAGAGTATATGGGGTGAGCGCGATGGACGACCTGAAGGGAAAAACAGCGCTTGTAACAGGCGCGGCGCGCGGGATC
>DOMW01000199.1 GCA_003510345.1 Clostridiales bacterium
CGCCGGGCGAATACCGCACGAAGAGCCACGGAAGCCTTGTGCTGTCGAAAGGGAAATGGTTTTGGAACCGCAGCGGATTTGGCGGCGCATCCGCGCTGGATTACCTCATCAAGGTCGAAGGGATGAGTTTCATGGAAGCGGCGGAAGCCATATTGGAATTACGGGATGCACCTGATTTTTCTGTGCGGAGGGTAGAAAAGCAGATGCCTGCGCAAGCGAAATGGAAGTTTTACCCGCCCCGGCCGCAGCGATATCCCAGCCGCGCGGTGTCGTATCTGCAAAAGCGCGGAATCAGCCCGGAAGTGATTAGGCACGCAATGAAGGAGGGCATTCTTTATGAGAGCCGGTATTACAATCCGAGAAGCGAATACCACAACGCCGCGGTGTGCGTGTTCGCGGGAAAGGATGAAAGCGGAAAGATCGTATTCGCCGCCCTGCGCGGGATCGATACGGATTTCAAAAAGGATAAGGCGGGCAGTGATAAGCGGTACAATTTCCATATTTCTGCTGAGAACCCGGTCAGTCATCATTTGTGCGTATTTGAAAGCCCGATTGACGCGCTCTCGTAATGTGGGTGATGTTTTGCTGCTTTCCCCTGATGGCAGCGCAAACCTTACTATGGCCCGCAACGCCACCGGCGCCTACATGGTGGTTGCACTGGCGGCGGATACCGTATTCAGCATTGCCGCCGACGGCAAGGACAGCGGCGAAACTCTGCGCTTTGTACCGGGGCCGCGCTCACCATCAGAAATGGCGGTGCCCTAATGAACTATGGAACCATCCACAACAGCGCCGCCAGTATCACCGCAGACACGGACGGCGTGCTGCACAACCACGGCAGAGTGGACAGCGCCGGGCTGGTGACAGCTCTAAATGGTGGTATTGCCGACAACTGGATTGTCTTTGACGCGAACGGTTATGGCACGGCCCCGGCGGCCCGCTATGTGGATTTCAACGTACCGATACCCGGAAACCCTGCCCCTGCGGATTCGCCCGTTGACAAGTTATTCACCTGTTGGGCGCGGGGCAGTCGCGGCGAAGAACCGTGGAAGCCGTACCCGGCACCATCAGACGGCGGCGAATCTACAGGCTGAACGACTGAAAATTATGTGGACAAAGGCAACGTCGTTGTCCGCGTTCTCTCCGGGGAGGGAGCCGAGGTTCCCGTTGCCACCATCCGCGACATCGACGCCTTTATGGGCGCGGTGCTGCCTGCCGAGGTTTGGCAACGGGTAAACGCGGGCGAGATGGCGGAGATTGAGCTATTGGCCGTGCCGATATCCGTGCCGAAGGATGTGCCAGAAGAGGACTACGCCCTGTTGCACGACACCGCGCGGCAGCATGCGCAAAGTATTGCAGGGCTGCAAATAGGTATGTTCTTCGATATCACGCTGCACTACCGGGTAGGTGATGAAGAATGGGTTCCCGTGCATGAAACAGCCGGGGACATTATGCTGGACATTACTATTCCATCGGATGTTCCTCGTGACGACACCACCCATTATATGCTGCACGCACACGGCGGCGAGACGGCATTGCTGCACGATTTGCACGAAGACGCGGATATAATCGCCATTGAAACCAACTTGTTCTCAACCTATGCGCTGGCATTTACCGCACAGGATGACGTTTGCCCGCTGTGCGGCTTCTGCCCGCATCCGCTGGGGATTTGCATCTTCATTTGGCTGCTTATCATCGCGGCTATCGTGGTCGTCATCATTATTGTGTACAAAAATTGCTCGGAAATCCACGGACTTGCTTTAATCATCGGTTACCCAATAGTCTGATTTTTGTGTTTTTTTTAAAAAAGATTCAAAATAATCCGCATTTTTGCCTTATCCGGTAACGGGTTGGTCACGCCCTGTCCTGTATAATTATTGCATATGGTTTTTTATTGTGATCAATTCTACAGAAAAGGGAAGTTATGGGAGGTTCTATATGCGTAAGAGAGTAATCGGGATATTGGCTGTACTGCTGGCGGTTACGCTGGTGCTAACCGGCGCGTCAACGCTGGCGGCGATATCACCTTTACGGGCGAGATAGAGATAGACGGCGGCCGGGATATCGTGCTTTCCGGCACAGGGGCGCTTACCGCGGCAGCCGGAAACCGTCATTTTACTTTGGATAACGCCTCGTCACTTACACTGACGGAAGGAAACGGCCTGACGCTTACGGGCGGTGATGTAACCGGCAGTGGCGGCAGTATACTTGTGGGGAACGGCTGCAGCCTCACAGTGAAGGGCGGCGCCATAACGGGTAATAATGCAGCCTCTTCTGGCGGCGGCGTATATGTGAATCAAGGCACATTCACCATGAGCGGCGGCGAAATAAGCGATAACACAGCCGATAACTCGGGCGGCGGTTTAACTGCCCATCGGAGCACAGTTGTGATAACCGGCGGCCTTATCAGCGGTAATGAGGTGACGGAGAACTTGTCGAATGGCGGCGGCATATGTCTCCAGGAAATTGGCAGCACCTTAACCATGAGCGGCGGCAGCATTACGAATAACACAGCGGCTAGGCAGGGTGGCGGTGTGATGTTCAATAATACGAACATTAGCAGCACCATCAGCGGCGGCACGATCAGTGGCAACCAAGCGGTCGAGGGCGGCGGCGTGTGTGTGTCTGTTGCTACTCTGATTCTGAGCGGAAACACCGTTATAAGCGGCAACACAGTGGTTAACCCTGACCCCAGCGGCCAAAGTAACGGCGGCGGCGTAAGCGTACAGGCTAACGGGGTGTTGACGATGGACGGCGGCGCTATCCGCGGCAACACGGCAGGGAACAACGGCGGCGGCGTATATGCCTCTGGCGCGAGCGCGACGTTCACGATGAACGGCGGCGCCATCAGCGGTAACCATGGGAATTATGGCGGCGGCGTAAGCGCAATGTCGAGCGCGGTGTTCACGATGACCGACGGCGCTATAACAGACAATACGGCAACTACTACGGGCGGTGCGATTTCTGCGTTTGTGGGGTCAAGCCCCGACTTTACCTATGTAACAACCTCCGCAAACGCCGTATTTAGCGGAAACTCGGCGGCCAGGGCGTATGACTACGGCATCGCCAATAAGGGCGATTACCCGAATCTCGACTGGCAGGGCGAAAACAGCATACCGGGCACACATCTTTTAAACAATTACGACGCCCAGTATGTTCCGAATGCCGGTGACCCTGATGATGGCGTTATTACGCCGCATACGGTGACGTTTTTAGACCACGACGGCACGGAGATTGCCAAGCGTTTCGCGCTGGACGGGGACAGCGTCACCCCGCCTGGCAACCCCACGAGGCCCGGCGGCACATTTAGCGGATGGGACCCTGCCCCGCCATATGACAATATCACAGGAGGTTTCAGTGTGACGGCGCAGTATACTATGGCGACGGCCACGGTAGGTACTGTGGCGATTGGCGGCACGGTGTGGCAAGCAACGGCGGCCGACCAGCTCATTCAAGTTACGATCCACGGCGATAAGATCGACACCCAAACGAGCATTGACGCGCCTGCTGTGCTGGGGATGATCCAGAACGCGCCCGGCGGCCTGGATATAGAGGCGCAAAGTATTCTGAACGTAAACGATACCTCCTTTACGCTGGTTGTGAAGAGTGGCAGCGTACCGGCGGCGGTTACATCCGACCCGATCGAGATTGTTATCCCCGGCGAGATACTGGACGGAGGGGTGAATATCACCGTAACGGAGAACACCGACGCGAAGTGGGATATAAGGGGCGCGGACGGCGGCGCTGCCATCCCGGCAAACCCGGATTTCACGCTGTACTACGACAAGGCCACCCGGTCGCTGTACAAAAACAGCGCGAGCGCGGCAAATTTGTTGAACACACCCGCTGAAATAACGATTAACGCCGACGGGAGCCTGATATTCAACAATTTCCACTTCTCGACCACGGCGCAAAATGCGATGCGGCTGTCCGATGCCGTGACCATAAAGCAGGAAGGGAACAATACGATTACAAGCACTTGGACTAGTAGTGATGGTTATGGTTCTTCGTATGGGGTAGACTTCAGAGGCGCCCTAAGCTTTGAAGGTTCCGGACAGTTGACCGTCACGGCAGGCGACACCACGTACGGTAGCTCTGTTGTTTTCTATGACTACAACGGAAACGGAATAAGTGTTAAAAGCGGAACTGCAACAGCGATAGGCGGAACAGGCGCTACTTCGCAAGGCTTTGCAGGTGTCGGCATAATCGTTTCCGGCACCGGCACATTGGTTGCGAAAGGCAATACAGACGCAATTTATGCTGATGGCGAACCCGATGCCGCCGCAAAGGGCAGCGCAGACATTGACGGTACCGCGAATCAGAATTTGGTGTGGTCAGATGGAGCTGGTCGTTACTACATCGAGGGCACAACTACCTCCGCCAAGCACGTCAAGCTGAGGCCGGTGGGCGCGAATTTCGACCCGCCCACAGCCACCGTGGACGACGTGACCATCAGCGGCACGGTGGGGCAAAGCCTGGGCAGAAATTATAAAATCACCATACGGATAGCCGGCGATGAGATTGCTTCGGGCGTGCGCGCACAAGATATTATGGACGCCATCAGCCGGATATTCACCAACGCGCCGGCCGGAATCAATATCGCGCTGGGCAGTCTCGACCCTACGGAGCTTGTGTTTAACGTGTTAAGAACCAACGTGCCGACCGCGGCGCTAAGCGCGCCCATAGCAATCACCATTCCCGGCAGTTTGCTGAAGGGCGGGCAGGATATTACCGTAACGGCCAACCCGGGCGCGAAATGGGCTATAACGGGAACGGGAACGGACGCGGGAAGCGTAACCCTGATGGGTTCGGCCACAGGCAACGCGCCCACGCCGACGCTGCCCGACCCG
>DOMW01000232.1:0-333 GCA_003510345.1 Clostridiales bacterium
GTTTTCCGTTGTCGGAAAATCCGATACCGGCTTACCCGATGTTGGATTTTCCAATGTCGGATAATCCGACACCGGCTGCG
Source organism: Clostridiales bacterium (assembly GCA_003510345.1). GTDB lineage: Bacteria > Bacillota > Clostridia > Christensenellales > Christensenellaceae > UBA5399. Next base: position 81 of record DOMW01000232.1, read on the forward strand.
GCTGCTCGTATATGGTGTACTCGATGGCGGTCATTTGGCCTTTGTCGTCCCGGCCTTGCCGCCGCGTGATATATCCGGCCTTTTCAAGCTCCCATACGGCGGTACGGATAGCGTCGATTTTCTCGCGGTTGATAAAGGATAAGCCTTGTAGGGTATAGTCCCAATCCTCCGGCAAGGAAAGCATTTGCGACAAAAGCCCTTTGGCCTTTAGCGTCAATTCCTTGTTGCGTAGGTGGTGGTTGCTCATAACCGT
>DOMW01000232.1:364-508 GCA_003510345.1 Clostridiales bacterium
CTCGTCATGCTCCGGCGCGTCAAAAAACAGGTCGCCGCGCTTCACCCGCGCATGGCGTATGATTTTCATTTCGCCGCGCTGCTGCGATTGCAAGGCCGTTTGATAGCCCTCGTCGCTCAAAAATGTGCGGACACGTTCGCCCTT
>DOMW01000232.1:522-665 GCA_003510345.1 Clostridiales bacterium
GCCGGACACTCCCATGTGAGAACATCAAAGATAATCATGTGCCGGGTGTCCTCATCGAAACGGGTAATGTCCATAAGCTCATGCCCGGTAATCTCCTTGCCGCCGCGCCCGCCTTGCTGTAACGCGGCGCGGATGGATGATGT
>DOMW01000232.1:671-7267 GCA_003510345.1 Clostridiales bacterium
AAAAAAACGCCGTAGGCTTCTTTACCTACGGCGCGTACCCTCGTTCAAGGGTGCTGTTGGGGGGATATTGTTGTCTGTTGACTACCCGCAAACCATTGATTTTACAGGCTTTTTTGAATAAGTCCTATATCACCACTCGTACCACCCAAATGTCAAGGCCACGACAAAAGAAATTTTGTCGTGGTCTTGACTCTTTACCCGCGAATGCTCATGGTGCGACAAAAGGCTGTGCCTCCTGCGCAAAGCCATTCAAGAAACCCTCCAGCTTCCAAACGACCTCGATTTTGTCATCGGGGTAAACCGGCACCTTGTCCACCAGCAAATCGGCCAGGGCGCCCGACAGCTTTTTTGCCCGCAACGCCTGTTTTGCCGCCTGCAGGGACTCCTCGCCCGGCAGGTTCTTTTTGCATTCCGCAAGGATGGCCGCATGCACACGGAGCGCGCCGTCCAGTTCGGCATCAAGCGCGGATTTTTGGACTTTGTACTCCTCCCGGCCAATTTCCCCCAGCACCAGGGATTCGTAAAGCCGGTGTTTTTCCTCCCGCATCGTTTCAAACGCACAAAACCCTCGCTTGTACAGTATGTAAAACCAGGGTTACAGCCATATTGCGCTTCAGCGGGAAAAGTGGTTTAATAGTATACAGGTAATTACACAAGCCATTTGGGCAAACAGTAACCAGGAAAGGACGCCACCATGACCATTGACAAAACACAGGGAAATGGCAAAACCACCTTTGCCCTTGCCGGCAGGCTGGACACCACCACCGCGCCGCAGCTGCAAGATGCGCTGCTGCCCGCCTTTGACGAGACAAAGGACATTGTGCTGGATTTTGCGCAGCTGGCCTACGTGTCCTCGGCAGGGCTGCGCGTGCTGCTGATTGGCCAGAAGGAAGCAAAAAAAAGGGGTGGCTCCATGGCGCTTTGCCATGTTTCGGAAGAAATTATGGACGTGCTTGAGATGACGGGCTTTGTCAACATGCTAAGCATTACATAATGCCCAACAAGCACAAACGCCTGCGTTCACTGCACTTTTGGCTGTGAGACAGACTTTATATCGGCATTGGGCGGGAGGCGACGGACATCTCCATCAGAACAAAAATTCTAACAATCGTGCTCGGCTTTTTCACACTGATTGCGGCGGCTTTTGCCGTTTATTCCATGATGGTGACCGAGAATTACCGCCAACTGCGCACAAACGAGGTTTTGAAAACCGTTGCCTTTGAAAGCGAGCGGGTGGGTACGGTAATTGCCGAAATGGAACGCAACGTTGTTGATTTGGCGCTTTCAGGCCAGCAGTTTTATCTCTCGGAGGAGCGCCCCGGCGAATTGGGCGCGTCCATTTCGGTGGAGAATTTCAGTGCCTTCCCCACCGCCGTGGGCGGCGGCATATGGTACGAGCCTTACGCGCTGAACCCCGCCAAGGAAAGAGTATGCTACTATGCTTTTTTCGACCCTTCCATCAACGCCGTGCGGCACGACCCCGACTTTGAAACCCAGGAATACGACTATCTTTCGCAAATGTGGTACCAAACCATTGCCGAGGGCCTTTCCTGGAAATACGACACGGTGTGGACGCCGCCGTATTATGACGACACCGGCACCAACGCGCTGATGACCACCGTTGGCGCGGGCATCTACGACAATGTTGGGCGTTTTGTGGGCATGTCCACTGTCGATTGGGACATCCGCAGCATGGTAAAACGCCTTACCACCATTAAACCAACGGCAAACAGCTTTGTTTTGCTTGCCTCGCCCAAGGACGATTACGTTATATCCAACACACAGCCAAACACCGCAGGGCAAACCGGTGCGTCGCTGCAAGCCATTGCGTGGTACAGCGCGCTGCACCCCGGCAGCAACAGCACGGTGGGCACCGGGCGTTTTACCGATGGCGGGCTGGAATATATTTCCTTTTCGCGCATTCTTGCCAATGGCTGGCTGTTTTCCGTGCAGATACCCGCCGGTGAGATTTTTGCCGGCATTGAAACCCGCAACAACCAGTTCACCGTCATCATTGCCGCCGCTTTTGTCGGCCTGCTGCTTTTGGCAGGCATTCTGCTGTCGTGGCTAATCAACCGCCCCCTGCGCAAGCTGACGCTGGGCGTTGCGGAACTGGGCAGCGGGGATTTGGATAAAACCATCGAAATCAAGTCGAAGGACGAATTTGGTACACTGGCAGCGGCCTTTAACAAAATGACGGTGGATTTGAAGGCTTCCATTGAGGAAAGCGCGCGCGAGCGTGTGGAAAAAGAACGAATAGGCGCTGAACTTAATGTGGCTACGCAGATACAGGCCAGCATGCTGCCCTGCATTTTCCCGCCTTTTCCCGAGCGCGATGAGTTTGACATATATGCAGGCATGCAGCCCGCAAAGGAAGTGGGCGGCGATTTTTACGACTTCTTTTTGCTGGATGAAAACACCCTTGCCGTGGTGATTGCCGATGTTTCCGGCAAGGGCGTGCCCGCCGCGCTGTTCATGGTTATTGCCAAAACGCTTATTCAAAACACCGCGCTTTCGGGCAAGCGGCCCGAGGTGGTGTTTGGCATTGTGAACAAAATGCTGTGCGAGAACAACGAGGCCGGCATGTTCGTCACGGCATTTTTGGGTTATCTGGATTTGACCACGGGCAGCTTCACCTATGTGAATGCGGGCCATAACCCGCCCTTGCTGAAAAGGAAGGGCGAAAACTTTGACTGGCTGAAATCGAAGGTGGGCTTTGTTTTGGCCGGTGACGAAGACACCTTTTACCTTCAGCAGGAAATACAGCTGGCCCCGGGCGACGAACTGTTTTTGTACACCGACGGCGTGACCGAAGCGGTGAACAACAAAGAGGAGCTGTTTGGCGAGGCCCGCCTGCTGGACACGGTGAACCGCAGCCCCGCTTTGCCTGTGAAGGTACTTACGCAGGCCGTGAAGCGGGAAATTGAAAGCTTTGCCGAAGACGCCCAGCAGGCCGACGACATTACCATGCTGGCGCTGCAAGTATGTGATGAGACAGATAAACAAACAACGGAGGGCTAAAAAATGAACACATTCCAAGCGACGCAAACCACCGGGGACGGAACGGCTGTTGTTTCCCTTGTGGGGCGGCTGGATTCCAACACCAGCCCAGGGTTTGAAAAAGAACTGCAAAACGTGTTTGACGGGGCACTGAACCTTGTGCTGGACTGCGAGGGCCTTGAATACGTGAGCAGCGCCGGCCTGCGCGTTTTTTTAACGGCTTATAAAAAGTGCGCCGCGGCTTCGCGCACCTTCCAGATTATCAAGGTAAAGCCGGCGGTGCACGAAGTGATGGAGATGGTGGGATTCAAAGATATTATGGATATTGAATAGGCCATCGATGGGCATGTTATTTCATGCGGGTGACTGAAATGAATGAGAAACAATTCGCGGCGGAAGCGGAGAATCTGGCCGAGGTGATGACGTATGTTCAGGACGGGCTGAAAGAGGCCGGGTGCCCGCCACAGACACTGCGGCAGATATTGCTTGCCGTGGAAGAGATTTTCGTGAACATCGCGCACTACGCGTATCGCGGGGAAAAGGGCTTTGTGACGGTGAAATATGCCAGATTGGATTCACCTGCGCGGTATGCGTTGTGGTTTTGCGATGCGGGCGTTCCGTTCGACCCGACCGCCCGGGATGCGCCGGACATATCCACCGACCTGAGGAACCGGCAAATCGGCGGGCTGGGAATATTCCTTGTGCGGGAAATGATGGACAAAATGACCTACACCCGCGAAAATGGGCGGAATATTATTTATATCGAAAAGCAGTAGGGCGGGTAACCGCTGCCAAAGTTAATACAAAACCCTGCGCGGATATGCCACGCCCCGCTGCGCGGTGATATTGACGGGTAATACATTTTTTGATACAATTACCGTATATTAAACTTGGAGGTATATTTTCTATGGACAATCAACCGAACCAATATCAGCAGCAACAATATTCAAACCAACCCGGGGGTACACAGACACTTAGCATAGTCTCTCTTATTTTTGGGATCGTAGGGGTAATACTTACGTTTACGCCAGCTTCTATTGTAGGACTGATCCTTTTGATTCTGGGCCTTGTTTTTTCGTCAATGGGTAAAAGGCGGGAAGGCAGAAACGGTTTTGCCACCGGCGGGTTCATTATTTCCCTGGTCGGCATTATACTGTGGGTTATTATTGTTGTTATTGTAGGAATAGTGGTAGGCATGGCTTTTGGCGCACTTGGCGCTTTGGGCGCAGCCGGCGCGTTGTTTTAATTCGTTTTCGTGGAATCAATATCCCTCGGCTTGTGCCGGGGGATATTTCATTTTTGGCGCAAATACGACAAATACAAATTATGATATAATAAAAGCATGGAAAAAAAGAAAGACCTGTCCATCAAGGACATCGCAAAACAATGCGGGGTTTCCGTATCGACGGTTTCGCGGGTGCTGAACAACACAGGAAGGTGCTCCGCTGCAACAAGGGAGAGAATACGGCAGGTGATCGGCGAGAGCGGGTACCGGCCCAGCGTGTTTGCCCGGGGAATGCGGACGGGCTGCTTAAACGCCGTGGGGATTATTGTGCCGGATATCACAAACGAATTTTTCTCATCTATCACGCTGGCCATACAAAACAAGCTGTTTGAGAGCGGAACCATGACATTGATCTGCAACACAAACGAGCGGCGCGAGCTGCAACACAGGCAGCTTGAAATGCTTCGCGCCAGCAAGGTGAGCGGGTTGATATTTATTTCGGGTGAGGAAATCGGTGAGGAAGAATTCGCCGACGGGATACCCAAAATATTCATAGACCGCCTGCCCGGTAACGCCGCGGCAAAAAAAGCCGTGACAATCGAAGTGGATAATTACACAGGCGGGCTGTTGGCCGCGGGGGAAATGCTCCACGCGGGGTGCAGGCGGATCGCGGGCCTGTTCGATGGGCGCGGGCTTTCCACGAAAACAGCGCGCTATGCTGGTTTTTTGCGCGCGCACGAGGAGCATGGCATAAAAGCGGTGCGGGAGCTGCACTGCCCGCTCTCTAAAATATCTTATGAAGAGGGCTACCGCGCCGTCAAAAGGCTGATTGGCACAGGCGCGGAATTTGACGGCATATTCTGTTATTCAGACCTTTTGGCTTACGGCGCGATACACGCCCTTGCGGAAGCTTCGATCCCCGTGCCGGACGCCTGCCTTGTAACCGGGTTCGATAATATCGCACCATCGGAATTCAGCAACCCGCCGGTCACAACGGTCGAACAACCCGTCCGGGAAATGGGCGAGCTGGCCGCCGAATTGATCACGCGGATGAGAAACGGGGCTTGGCCGGAAAACAACCGCTATGTATTGCCTGTTAAACTGATTAGGCGAAAAACCACAGAAAGGGCTGCCGCGCGAAAAAGCGCGCCCGTTCTATAAAAACTTCTCCAAAAACTGATCCGCCGTGCTCCAATACAGCGCGGGCTCTACCTCCACGCTCGCGCCGTGGCCAGCGCCTTCCACCGAAAGTTTTTCCTTTTCCGGCGCGGCACACGCTTCGTAATTCTGTTCCAGCATATAATACGGCACAAATTCATCCGCCGTGCCGTGGATAAACAGCGTAGGCGTTTTCGATTTGCGCAGTTGGGCTTCACTGGAAGCTTCTTTAAACGAATAGCCCGCGTGCTTTTGCGCCATGCCGTCCGCAAGGTACATAAACGGGAAGCGCGGCAGGCCGAACACTTTTTTCAATTGGTAGGTAAATTCTTCCCACACGGAAGTATAGCCGCAGTCCGCAACGGCGGCGACTACATTTTCCGGCAGGTCATACCCTGTCGCCATCATCGTGGCAGCGCCGCCCATCGAACCGCCGGTAAGCACGATCTTCGCGTTTTTTTCCATCGCAAGGATATGGTCGATCCAAAGAAGCAGGTCTTTTGCGTCCATCCAGCCCATACCTAAAAAAGCGCCTTCGCTTTTGCCGCACGCCCGAAGGTCGGGCAAAAATACGTTGTATCCTTTTTCGTGAAAATGGCGCGCATAGGTACCCATATTCATGCCGTTACCCGTAAAACCATGGCAGATGACGACCCACACCTTTGAGGGGCGGATGGAAAACAACATACGCCCAAACAGCTTTAACCCTTCGGATGATTTTATGGTATGCTCAATGAGCACCTGGTTTTTAAGCCAGTCCCTGTTAAGATAAGTCGCGCTGCGGTCCGTACCCTCGCGGTCGTACTCGTTGATGGAAAACACTTTTTCTTTGGGCACTTTTGCTTTTACTGCCACATCGAATGCTTTTTTGGAAAGCATCCAGCATATGGCGGTCGCAATAAGCGCTGCAATTATGATAATGATGGCGGCGACCATGTAGTATGCTCCCGGTTTCGGTAATATGAATCTGTATCTCTACCATTATACCAAAAAACGAAGCGAAAGGAATGTTTTTTACTACTAATTCCAATATGAAATTCAGGTGGCTTCGATATCCTCTGGGTACGGGGCGTGGCCATTTTGCGCATAGTATTATTTTTGCAACATAGACGGCATAGATATTGGTTCGCCGGGCGGTACAGACTTCTTATGTTGATGGGTTCAGCCTTTCCCGCGCGTAGCGCGGGAAAGGTCAGGCTGTCAATAAAGGCAC
>DOMW01000202.1 GCA_003510345.1 Clostridiales bacterium
CGCGCAGGAAGCGGTGGCGTGCGGGCTGTTAAACCACGCCGTTCCGCAGGAGGATCTGCTGCCCTTTTGCATGGAGATGGCAAAACAAATCGCGGTAAACAGCAGCACGGCGATCGCGCACGGCAAACGCAGCATGAACGCGGGCATAGAGATGGATCTCGAACGCGCGCTGGCATTTGAGGCAAGCCAGTTTGGGCTGACGCTCGCAACGCCGGACGCTTCCGAGGGCGTGGCCGCTTTTCTGGAAAAACGGCGGCCCCGGTTTGAATAGTGTGCGCACTTTGGAATGATTCAAAAAACAGGCAAATCGATGAATTTTTTGAACTTGATTGCCGGGTGAAATTCGTTTATACTGACAATAAATATTAGTTATTGTATTCAATCATTGTGCGCAGTGTTATTTCAGATTATTATGTCGTGGTCGGGCGCGGAAATTAAACTTTGAAAAAAATAATATCGACCCTGTATTGATTAAAAAGCCGTTTACGGCTTATACTATTAGTTTGGAATAGAGGAACCAAAAAGCTGTTGTCCTATATAGGCCGGAGGTTGCGGCTCACATACTTTTTCTTAAAAAGCTATGTCGGTTTTTTGATATTGGAAAACCAGATGGTATCGAACGATTATTGAGGAGGAGGGTCGGAAGCATGAGCGGAGCATTATTTTTTGAATCTGGATAGCCACACCGTACTGTATATTCTATTTTTAATGTGGAATTGTTTATTCCGCATACAGAACAATCTATTTACGAAAGGGGAAAAATATGGACAACCAACAACAGTTGCAAAGAAGAAAGACGGGCATACAGATCGACTTTGGCGGCAAAGGCTGGTTTTTGATTTTAGTACTTATGTTTATCATGTTCTTCGGCCTGGGCTTCCAATCGGAAGGTATGAACGTCAACCTCGCGAACTTCGCCGGGGTATTGGGCACAGAAGCCGCCAGCTTGCAGGCCTTCAACTCATACGCGGGCTGGGTAGGTATCGTGGGTACATTCCTTTGGGGCCTGCTTTCCATCAAAATCGGCGGTAAAAAGGTCATGAATATCTCGCTGGTCATCTACGCGGCATTCATTATGCTGTGGGGCCAGTCCACCTCCATGCCTATGTATGTATTCTCGCTGTTCGGCGTATATTTCTGCTTAAACGGCGCGATGGGCATCGGCCTTGCCAACCTTGTGGCGAACTGGTTCCCGCTCAGGAAAGGCAACGTTATGGGCTTTGTAACGATTGGCGCGTCCCTTTCGCCCATCATGTTCATACCCATGCAAATGGCGCTTATAGCGGCTGTTGGTTTCAACATGTTCTTTATTGTTTGCGGTATTTTGATACTGGTGCTGTGGGTGTTTACGCTGATCGTCAGAAACCACCCCGAAGAATGGGGCGCCTACCCGGATAATGATAAAAACATGACGCCCGAACAGGCGAAAAAGATACTGGCTATCGCGCAGGAATACAAACGTACCAGCCCGTTCACCATCGGAAGGCTTCTTAAAACAGCGCCGATGTGGCTCACTGCCGTTGGCTGCGCGATCTTACTGCTCGTTCCCATCGGCTTTATGTCTTCCATTATCCCCCGCTTCGGGTCGGTTGGGATAGAACCCCCCGCCGTGGTAGCGCTTATTTCCGCGGGCGGCGTGGTCAACCTGTTCTTCTCGCTGGTCACCGGGTTTGTAGACCAGAAAGTGGGCACAAAAGCGGCGACGTTCATGTGCTACGGGCTGTATTTCATAGGCATCATACTGACTTGTTTCATGCAAAACCTGACCATGCTGTACATCGGCTCTTTCATCATCATCGCGGTTTCGGGCGGCGTGAACAACCTGACCGTTTCCATGTCCGTCGCGATCTTCGGCAGGTTTGACTTCGCCAAGGCCTACACGATCATCAACCCCGTGTCGGTAGCAGTGCGGACACTTGGCTATATGATGGTCGGCCCCATCGTTGTTTTGACAGGCAGCTACGTGATTTCAAACGTCGCACTGATGGTCATCATGGCGATTGGTATCGTGTTGATCGCGGTCAACAAGATCAAGCCCATCGGCCGCACGGAAGAAGAGTTCGAGGCGGACGCCGCCAGAATGGCGAGCAAAGAAGCCCCCTCTACCCCCGCGGCATAGCAGAAAAAAAGTTCCACCGATCCTCAGTTTAAAAAAACTGGCAGGCCGCCGCAAGGGGTTTGCCGAAGCACAACACAAACAGGCCCTGTCTGATACTATAAAAAGGGCCTGTTTGTATAAGAAGAGGAGAAAAGCAATGACTGAAGAAAAGCAAAAAATATTCCAGGAAAAAGTGGATAGGATCGCCAAAGCAAGCAGGCTGGAAAAGCCGGACCGGGTGCCCTTCGCGCCGTTTACCGGTATCTACCCCGTTTTGGAATACGGCGTGATGCCTTACGACGTAATGACCGACCCCAGAAGCGCGATCCCCGCGATGAAAGAGTATCTGGATGAAGTGCAGCCGGACGCCGCCATGCGCCCGCCGCTTCCATCCATCGAATATAATGACCGGCTTGGAGCCACCCACATGAGATGGCCGGGGCCAGAATTCGGCCTACCGAAGCATGTGAGCTTCCAACTTCTCGATACTGTATACCTTGAGGACGACGAGTACGGCGACTTTTTGCGCGATCCCGCGCACTTCCAATTGACGCGCATCATCCCCCGCCGCTACAAGTCGCTTGCCGCGTTTTCCAAGCTCAACTTTGAAAACCCGACGGAAGGCGGCTCCACCGGCAGCATCGCGGCTTTCGCCGACCCCGAGCTAAAGCAGGCGCTCCTTACGGCGATGGCAGCCGGAGACGACGCGGTGAAATTCCGCGCAAGGCACGGGCAGGTGATCCAGTCCATCATCGAGCATGGCACGCCGCATTATTTGAACTTGGGCGCGGTCGCCCCGTACGATATGTTTTCGGACGATGTGCGCGGCCTAATGAACACGGTAATCGATATGAAGGAGCGCCCGGAGGAATTACTGCAAGCGCTCGACTACATGACGGTGGTAGCGGTGAAGCAGGCGAAAGGCCTTGCGCGCGCGCTGAAGGCGACAAAGTGCTTCATCCCCCTGCACGGCGGCGTAGACGAGTTCATGAGCAACGAGGACTACGGCAAGTTCTACTGGCCGGGTTTAAAGGCGCTGATGCTGGCGCTCATCGAGGAGGGCGTTGTGCCGTTGGTGTTCTGTGAGGGGAACTACTTCTCCCGCCTCGATTATCTTGCCGACGTACCGAAGGGCAAAGTGGAATACATGTTCGAGAAGGTGGATATGGCGGAAGTCAAAAAGAAGCTGGGCGGGGTGGCGTGCATCTACGGCAACCTACCCAATTCACTTCTAATCTCGGGCACGGTACAGGAAGTGGAAGACGCGACAAAGCGCCTGATCGACGAAGCGGCGGATGGCGGCGGGTTCATTATGAATTGCAGCATCACCCTTGATAACGCCAAACGTGAAAATGTGCTGGCATGGCGTGACGCGACCTGGAAATACGGTCAGTATTGAATCGCGTAGACTGTAGAGTAACCTGTGCGTATCTAGTCTGAGAGAGATTTCCCTCAGACCTGCACCGTTCACCAGATTGCTCTAGGTAAGCACTGATTAAATCGTGATCAGATTTGCGAGACTATTTTTTCAAGATTGGCGTTTTCAGGTTCCGCTGCTAGCAGCGCTATCAGTGGGTTCTGA
>DOMW01000034.1:0-720 GCA_003510345.1 Clostridiales bacterium
CGGCTGCCGTCTGCCCCCACTTGCAGCCAGGTGTCCTCGCCCGCGCCGCCGTACACCTCGCCGCCGTAGCCCAGCGAAATAACACCCAGCACCCCAAAATAGCCAACAACAACGGCGTCCAGGTTGGCCACAGTGCCGCCGCGCGAAAGCCGGGCCGGCGCGATGATGCGAAAGGAATTTGCAGAGGCGAAGCCGCGCGCGGCCGAAACCACCTTATCACGGGCAAACTCTCGGCCCTGGGGCTTTTTGCCTTTGGCCTTTCCGCCGTCCCGGCGGCGGTAGATGACGACCATCAGCACAACAAAAATCAGAAGCCCGAAGATGGAAGCAAGAGTGGCGAGCAGCGTTTCTGGCAATGGATACCCCTCCAAACACATAATATATTGTTATTAATGCAAAGAATGCAGAGGAAGCGCCTTTGGCAGGGAAAAGGGTTTGCGGGTGGGGCGCTCGAACCTGCTTATTTAGTATAACAAACCGAAAAGGGGTTTACAACGCCCCGGCAGAAACTGGGGGATATTTTCCACTGCGCGGCGCGGGAGTAAGAGCCTCATCTTTTGAGAATAGCTCTAAGCATCGAAGGGTCGCGCCCTGCGCCCCGCCCAAACTTTGCGCAAACTTGCGCAGATTTCGTGCAGATTTCGTCTGCGAATCGATTGACAAGCCGCCGGTCGCATGCTATTATAAATCTTGTATTTGCGCTGGTAGCTCAGTTGGATA
>DOMW01000034.1:867-3194 GCA_003510345.1 Clostridiales bacterium
CGACCTCGATTTTGTCGCCGGGGCAAACCACCACCTTGTCCACCAGCAAATCCACCAGGGCGCCCGACAGCTTTTTTGCCCGCAACGCCTGTTTGGCCGCCTGCAGGGATTCTTCGCCCGGCAGGTTCTTTTTGCATTCCGCGAGGATGGCCGCATGCACACGGAGCGCGCCGTTCAGTTCGGCATCCAAGGCGGCCTTTTGGGCTTTGTATGCCTCCCGCTCGATGTTCCCCAGCACCAGGGATTCGTAAAGCCTGTGCTTTTCCGCCCGCATCGTTTCAATTTTGCCCNNTACAGCGCCTGAACATCGTCGGCACGCAGCCCGGCCTTTGAAACAATTTTCGCCTGCCGCTTGATGCTTTCCAAAACTACGGCCTCAAGCTCATTCTTAAGCACACGAACCCCGTGGCAGGCGGCGTCGGAGATGGCGCGCGTGAAGTGGCAATGGAAGGCTGCGTTCTTGGTGCTGGAGATAATCATGGTGTGGCCGCAGTGCCCGCACACCACCTTGCCAATAAGCGCCGACTCCCTTTGCTTCGCGTATCGTTTTGTGGTATCGAGTTTCCGCTTGCGGAGTGGTTCGCCTTTTGCGCAAAGCTGTGCCTGCGCCGCGTCGAACAACTCCCGTGAAACGATGGCGGGATGGTGGCCCGGAAACCGTATCCAGTCCTCCGCGTCATTCACCCGTTGCCTGCCACTGCCCACCTCCGTGACGGTTCTCTTGCCGGCGATATAGGTGCCGAGATATTGCTCGTCGCGCAAGATGACCAGAAGCATTGATTTTTTCCAGACATATTGGAACCCGTCCTCCACATCCTTGCCGCGGCGGCGGGACTTATGCGCGGACGGCGAGAGCCGCCGTTCCTCATACAGCCGTCTTTCTATATCTGTCAGGCTCTTTTTGACGGCATACATTTCAAAAATCATCCGCACCGTTTGGGCGGCATCCGGGTCGATAATCATATTGCGCCCATCGTCCAGAATATAACCAAACGCGCAATTCTTCGTGACGGCCTCGCCGCGCAAGGCCTTTTGCCGCTTTACACTGCGGATTTTCACCGATAAATCTTTGCTGTAATACTCATTGAAGAAACAGCGTTAAGGAAAGTGGCAAAAAACGGCGTAAACAAAGGGTTTCCGGCAATATGATTTTACAAACCATCCCCAAAACGCAAGGCAAACCAGTTTAAGCCGGACAAAAAAACCGAATACCGATAGCGCAGGGCTCTCCGTCCTGCCTCGCCAAAGCAGAAGCGTCTCGGAACATCGAGGCGCTTTTTTTGTTGCCAATTTTTAAGAAGGGAGGAAAACACAGTGACGGTTTTTCGTGTGGAGCGCAACAAGGGTTACACGGTCATGTCCAACTACCATTTGAAAGACAGGCGGCTGACGCTGAAATCGAAGGGCCTGCTCTCCATGATGCTGTCGCTGCCGGACGAGTGGAACTACTCGACGCGCGGTCTTGCGGCCATCTGCAAGGAAGGCGTGGACGCCATCGGCGCGGCGCTGCGGGAACTCGAAGGCTGTGGCTACATCATCCGCAACCAGCTTCGCGGCGAGCGCGGCCGTATCGTGGATACCGAGTACGTCATCTACGAAAAGCCGCGGGAGACCCCGGCGCCGCCGCCCCCGCAAAAGCCCGGCGCGGGCGCTTCTTCACCACATACGGGTTTTCCGTGCATGGACAAACCGGATACGGACAATCCAGATACGGAGGAACCGGACACGGAAAACCCCGCTGAATCAAGTACAGACAAATCCAGTACCCAAGAATCAAAGAAAAAAAGAGAAAGTATACATCCATCAATCCATCCAGCCCCTTTGCGGACGCCGTCCCCCCATTCGCGGGACGGGCCGGACGGCATGGATGGGATGGATAAGGCGGAGCGTTACCGCGCCCTGATCATGGAGAACATCGAGTACGACTTCCTTGTGCGGCGGTACGGGCCGGAGCGGCTGGACGGCGTTGTGGAACTCATACTGGAAACGGTGCTTTCAAAGAGCGAAACCATCCGCATCGCCGGGGACGAGTTTCCTGCGGAGGTCGTCAAAAGCCGGTTGCTCAAAGTCACCTCGGAGCATGTCCAGTATGTTTTTGACGTGCTGGACAAGAACACCACCAAGGTCCACAACGTCAAAGCCTACCTGCTGACGGCGCTCTACAATGCCCCCGTCACCTGCGACCACTACTACCGGGCGGAGGTGAACCACGACCTGTACGGCACGCGGTGATACTGTTTTTGCCGCCGCGCAATACTGCATTACGAAGGGAGGAAAACAACCTGCGGTTCAAAATCAAATACAGGTGCTTTTGTCAAGCAGAAAAT
>DOMW01000174.1 GCA_003510345.1 Clostridiales bacterium
GCGCGCGGGAAAGGTGTTGGTGTATCGCCTGGCACACGCGCGGGCGTCTCATCAGACGCTCCGTCAAGGATAAGGCAGTAAGGGCAGTTCGCTATGAGAAAAAACACTGCCGCATGGCAGTGAAAAACATCGGTGTAGAAAGCCGTGTTTTTTCTAATCATTCTTCGCCGCCCGCCCGTGCGCCAGACGGGAAAAATAGAGGAATAGGGAATGCGCCCGGCGATTTTGGTGTACGTCAAGCAGTGTGCCGCCACTGCCGAAACAAATACATAACAATGTAAACGGCCACTCCCTGGTATCTTCGGCAAAATCACAGAAACCGCGCGATCTCTTCCACCGGCCTGCGGATGTCATGCTTGGGTGAAGGCTGCGCGCCTTCTGCGGGGTAGCCCGCGGGCAGTATGGCGTAGGGGACGATATTTTCCGCAAGGCCGTATGCCTCGCTTACGGCGGCCGGGTCAAAGCTGCCCACCCATGTACTCCCGAGGCCCAGCGTCACCAGCATGAGCATCATTTGCGTCGTCGTGATGCACGCGTCCGCAGGCCCGCCGTCTTCGCCGTCATAGCTGCGTTTCCAGCTTTCGTTTTTGTCGTAGCAAACCAGAAAAGCAAGCGGCGCGTCAAAGGAATAGTTCGTGCAGCCCTTTAACTTACGGCGCGCGTCCTCGCTTTGCAGCACATAGATTTTCTGCGGCTGGTAATTGACTGCGGTAGGCGCAAGCCGCGCTGCGGCGAGCACGGCGTCGATTTTTTCCCGTTCCACTTTTTTAGGTGAAAACTGCCGCAGAGAATATCTTTGCTTCAAAAGATCCATCAATTCCATAAAATAGCCTCCCGGATATAGTAGATAATGTATATGGTACCATTATGCTACCCGGAAAAAGCGGTGTCAAGAATTGGGGCAAAAGGAGGGGTGGCTTATCCGCGCGTTGTTTTGTAACAACCTTGACGGTGGTTTATACCGTTTTCAATAAAAACCACTTGTGTTTTTCATGGAAATGGTATAATAAAGTCAGGCTGGCAGTATTACTAAACGTGCCGCAAAAGCAACCAAACGTGCCGGGCTTGTGTTACGCCGGTTCATTTGTGCTATTGTGAGAGAAAACAATCAGCTTTATCCTATCCTGGGAGGTTTGTAATGGATATCAAGGTAACGGAACAGAAATCAGAGCTTGCACTCGCATACAAAGAACATGCGACGATGGAAAACATCGTGGCGGTGATAGACAAAGGTCTTAATATGACCATCAACCATTTAATGGCACTGGGTAAACAACCGGCCGGAGCGCCGTATTGCTGTTATACGAACGGCAGCGAGGATTTCAGCGAGTTTGATTTGGAGCTGGGTTTTCCCGTGGCGGAGGAAGTGCCGGTAAAGGACGGAATGTATATGGCCAGGACCTATGGGGGTAAAGTGGTGGAGTCGATGCACAAAGGCGCTTACGACACACTGGAAGAAACCTATACAGCCATGATGCGGTACGTGCAGGAAAATTCACTGGAAATGACAGGTGTATACTATGATTGGTACTTGAACGATCCCGACAACACGCCGGAGGATGAGCTTTTGACGAAGGTAGTATTCCCGGTGAGATGAGGAAAAAACTGCATTTTAAAAGGGGCTGTAATAACGGGAGTCAAGATTCTTTACCGTTACGCGACGCTGTAAAAACGCCGCGTTAGGCTGCCAATAAAGGCACGACCCGGGCACTGCCCTTAGGTACAGTGGCCGGGTCGTGCCTTGTAGTTGGGCCTTTTTTGACAGCCTGAGAAGCGTGTTGAAATTTTGCTCTATGGCGCGCTGCGCTAATCCACTCTGCCAGGTTTCGCGCGTATGATACCGCGGCACCCGACATACGTCGCGAGGAAGTAGCCGCCGTACACGATCGCCATCAGTATGGCGGTCAGCCCCGCGCTTTGCAGCACGTCCAGGCCGGCGATGATGTTGATGCCCGAATTCACGACATAAATACCCACGACAGAATGGATGGCCGCAAGGACAAGCGGCAGCAGGAAGTATGAGCCCACCTGACGGAACAACGCGCGCGAGATCATGCGTTCACCCGCGCCGATCTGCCGCAGCAAGTCAAAGCGACGCTTGCTGTCCGAAGCCTCGGTGAGCTGCTGTAACGCCAGCACGGCCGCCGCCGCGATCAGGAAGATCAGCCCCATGTAGATGCCCACGAAGATCAGCATGGTGGTGACGCCGCTGTTGCCCGCGACAACTTCATCTTTTGTGGCGTAGCGGAGCTGCGCGCCGTCGCTTGAAGTGAACATGGCCGCCGGAAAAGCGCTGTCCGGGTTTTGCGCCCGGTCCAGTTCATAAATCGTGTTTTCTACAGACTTCGAGTCGCCCGCGTAATTTGCCACATAAATGTCAAGACTTTGGGGCAGGTTGTCCGCCACATTGCCCGGCACGATCAACATGAAGTTATTGAAGCCGACGCGGGATGTCCAGATACCTTCGTCGCGCACCGCGTTTGGCCCGAGGTGCAGCTCATGCCCGCCCACGGAAATGGGATGCGGGTTTTGTTTGAACGCTGTAAGCGAGTCCTGTATGATTTCCGATTGCGAGGCCAGCACGCCGTGCTCGTTTTCGGAAAGCGCGAGCGGCGGCGCGCCCTGCAATGCCATCAGCGCGTTGAAATCGGAGAGGGAGATTGCCTCTATCTCCGCCTGGTTGGTCTGGTCTATCATTTCCTGCGGCCGCCCGCCACCCGCCTGCACACGGGCGATATCGCCCACGGTAAGGCCGGAGCCGTGTGTGGCGTACTCGTAATACGCCTCAAACAGCGTGTTTTCGTCGATGCCGAATGCGGGCAGCAGCCCGCCCGCCGTATCGCCGTTCGGGTTTTCCGACGTGTGCAGCGTAAAGCTGACGTCATACGGCGCGAATTTGTACAGGTTCTCGTTTGTGGCGCTGTTCATGCTGGTAATCGTGGAAAGGATCACGATGGTCAAAAACAACATTTCGCAAATGAACGCCATGGAAACAAAATTGGAATTCACCTTGCTGTTCATTTGGCGCATGGTAAACGCGGTAAGCCCTTTAAAGTACCCGGCTTTGTTCTTTTGCGCGACCTCCAGCATAAAACCGGAGATCGAGGCGAACAGGAACAAAGAGCCCGCCGTGTTGAGCGCAAGGCCCGGCCCCAGCGTATACACAATGTTGGTCACGCCCGCCGTTATGACAAAATAATACGAAATAGCGGTTAACACCACGCCGATGATAAAGAAAACAAATGTGGAAGATTTTTTGCGCAGTTTCAACTCCTCGTTTTTCCTGGCGTCCGTCAGCAGGGCAATGAGTTTTAGGCGGGAGATGGAACGCGCGTTGAACAATACCACAACAATAAAGATCACGCCAAACCCGATCAGCGTCGCATTCATCGCGCTGGGCGAAAACACGAAATGATAATTTACAATCGCTACCTGAAACATATTTGCCGTAATGACCGCAAGGCCCTGCGAGGCGAGTATGCCCAGCCCCAGTCCCGCGGCGAGCGCGAGCGCGCCAATGAGCAATGTTTCCAGCACAAGCATGCGGGAAATGCGCCCCTGCGGCATACCGAGTGTCATATAGATGCCAAATTCCTTTTTGCGCCGTTTTATCATGAATTTATTAGCGTAGATCACGAGGAAAGCGAGCACCGCCGCCACAAAGAAGGACACGATATTCATGACGAGGGAGAGGCTTTGAAAGATCGTGGCGTGCGCCGCCGAAATATCAAGCATGGCCTGCTGCGCTTCCATGGAATTGAACATATAGAAGATGCTCACGGCCAGCATGAGCGTGAGGAAATAAACGGTGTAGTCTTTTATGCTGCGCCGTATGTTCCGGAAAGATAGCTTAAAAAACATTGCTGTTTTCACCTCCCAGAAGCGTAACCACGTCGATGATCTTGTCAAAGAATTCTTTTCTGGTGTCTGTGCCGCGCAAAAGCTCGCTGAAAATGCGCCCGTCGTTTATGAAAAGTATACGGCTGCAATAACTGGCGGTGAACGCGTCGTGCGTTACCATCAGTATGGTCGCGCCAAGGCCGGCGTTTAATGTCTCGAATGTTTGCAGCAGCATCCGCGCGGATTTGGAATCGAGCGCGCCGGTGGGCTCGTCCGCAAGCACGATCTTAGGGTCCGTGATGATGGCGCGTGCGCTTGCCACGCGCTGTTTTTCGCCGCCCGATAGCTGGTAAGGGAATTTATTCAATATGCTTTCGATGTTTAATTTGCGCGCAACGCCTTGCACGCTGTCCTCTATGATTTGCGGGGACACGTCCTGTATGGAGAGCGCAATGGCGATGTTTTCATAAGCCGTCAGCGTGTCGAGCAGGTTGAAATCCTGAAAGATAAACCCCAGGCTCTCCCGGCGAAAACGCGCCAGCGCGTCGTTTTTGAACGTGGTGATATCGGCGCCGCCAATAAAGATGTGCCCGGCGGTCACGGTGTCTATCGTAGATATACAATTGAGCAGCGTGGTCTTTCCGCTGCCCGAGGCGCCCATGATGCCGACATACTCCCCTTTGTTTACGGTAAAGCTTATGTCGTTCAAAGCTTTTGTGACATTGCCCTTGCTTCCGTAATATTTCTCGATGTTTTGTACAGTCAGAATATTTTCCATCTAAATGCTCCTTTTATGCCTAGCCTATAATACCGCAAGTATACAGGAATGGGGAGCGGGCATCCATCGACATACATAACGGCAGCCTTACAATTTTGTAATGCTCAGGCTGTCAATAAGGGCACGACCCGGCCACTGCCTTTGCAATCTTTCGTTCGGCACAGTGGCCGGGCGGCGTTATCGCATAACCACGCGACCTCGGCGAATCGGTTATTCTGCCTCNNTGCACCTGGGCCCTTCTTGACAGTCTGAGCCGAATGCCAAACTTTCACTGTATTACAGCGCTGAACCATACAATTTTATCCTCGGAAAAATAAATCTGTCTTTGGAAACGACAGGCTGACCNNACCTTCGTGCCGCTTTCCGAGTCCATCACAATATCTATTCCGAGTTTGCCGCACAGTTTTTTGCACAGGTACAGGCCCATGCCAGTTGACTTTGAGAAGCGCCGCCCGTTTTCGCCGGTGTAGCCTTTTTCAAAAATACGGGGGAGGTCGGCGGGGGGGATGCCGATGCCGTTATCGGCAATGGTAAGTACGGCGCACCCTTCGCCGTCCTCCCCACTGAATGTAAGCGACGCGTTTTCCTTTGCGGTATACTTTACGCTGTTCGCGATGATCTGCCCCAAAATAAACAATACCCATTTTTCATCTGTATACACAGTAATATCGAGGTTTTCCATGCGTACGGCTGTTTTATTTCCGATCAGCAGGCGGGAATTTTCCTTGAGCGCTTTTTTTACAAGCAAGTCCAGCGTTACCTGCTTTATCAGGTAGTCTTTTTCCACAATGCTGCTGCGCGCGTAGTAGAGCACGTTTTGCACATAGCGTTCTATGCGCGCCAGGTCTTCGCCTATGCGGTCCGCGGCTTCACCGGGGTTGTTTTGGATCGTCAAACGCGCGGAAGCGATGGGGGTCTTTATCTCATGCACCCAGCCCTCCAAAAACTCCGCGTAGTCGCCTGCCTGTAAGCGGTAAAAAGCGATCTCGTCGTTCATCGATTTACCGGCGCGCCTGAGCATGTCATACAGTATGGCGCTGTCGGAAAAACCGCCTTCTTCCATTAACTCGGTGATAAGGAATTTTTTATCCAGCTTGTCAAACAGGCGTAAAAGGCTGCCGTAATATCTTTTCCGTTTTCCATATTCCCGCGCGAATATAAAGAAAAACAGCGCGAAGAGCAGTATGAGAACAAAAAGTATGGCGTGGGGGGGGATGGAAAAAGCCTGTAAAAACAGGCCGATAATCACAAGGGCGAACGCGGCGGCAAACAGATAAGGGTAGGTATCCTTTATGAAACTGCGGATGCTCATACGGAATACCCCTGCCCGCGGCGCGTTTTGATGTAACCCTCCGCGCCCAGCCCGGCAAGCTTTGCCCGCAGCCTGTTGATATTGACGGTCAGCGTGTTGTCGTCGATAAACTCATCCGTCTGCCAAAGCGCGTCTATGAGGTCGTTCCGCGAAACGATGACGCCCGCGTTTTGCATGAGCATATGCAGGATACGAATCTCGTTTTTGGTGAGTTCTTCGGTGCTGCCGCAAAAACTGGCCGTCCCGGCGGCCATGTCGAGCGAAAGTCCGTTGTGGGTAAACGAAAGGCCCGTGTTGCCGGAATTAGCGCGCTTTAACAGGGACTCGATACGGGCGAGCAATATTTGCGGGTTGTACGGTTTTGTGATGTAATCATCGGCACCGAGGTTGATGCTCATCAGTTCGTCGGCGTCGTTATCCCTGCTTGTTACCATAATGATGGGAACGGCGGAGGCTTTGCGTATTTCACGGCACACATAAAACCCGTCGTAGCGCGGCAGGTTAATATCAAGCAATATGAGGTCGCAGCCCGAAGCGGCGGCATTTTGCGCGATCGTTTCAAATTCCGTTTCCGCGGTGCATGTATACCCATACCGGCAGAGCAGCCCAGAAAGCTCAAAGCGGATATTTTCATCATCTTCAATTAAATAAATATGATACATGTTTCCAGTATAGAACAAAGTGACGGCAGATTCAATATGGTGTGGTGGCGCGGGAGCGGCCAACTACGAACCTGCTTTAATCAGCACTTACCCGGGAGGAACACCTGAAAGCAACCGCAATATATTTGCAGGTTCAATCATCCTTCTCCGCCGTAAAATTGATCCGCTTCTCCTCCACGACAAGCGGCCTTTTCATGACGCGCGAGTTGATGTTTAAGACATATTCCCCTATAAACCCGATAAAAAACATCAATACGGAACCAATGAGGAACAATCCTATCAAAATGGGCGCCGTACCTGCCGGATACTGCTCCCAATTCGTCAGCTTTAAAATCAGGTAGATGAGCGCCAGCACAAAGCTTGAGGCGGCAAATATAAACCCAATGATCGTCGCCAGCCGCAAAACGACCTTCGAGTAAGACGTGATACCCAGCATCGCCATATCATACAACGTATAGAAATTGTTTTTGGTTTTCCCCGCCTTGCGCCGAGGTTGTTCATATTCGATTTCTTTACGGTCATAGCCAAGTTCGGCGACGATTCCGCGCAAATAAGGCATAGGGTCATTCAAGTCCCGTAAAACCTGTATAAAATCTTTATCGTACAATCCAAACCCCGTAAAGTGTTCGATCTGATCCACATCGGATATCTTTTTGATCGTCCTATAGTAAAGCGTCCTTATGGCGTACATCAAACCGCTTTCTTTGCTGTTCGTCTTGATGCCGATCACAATTTTATAGCCTTCCTCCCACGCGCGTACAAACTGCGGGATCAACTCGGGTGGGTCTTGAAAATCCGCGCACATGCTGATCACACAGTCTCCTGTGGCTTGGAGCAGCCCGTGATACGGGCTTTTGATGTGACCAAAATTTTTGGCGTTAAAGATCGCCTTTATTTGGGGGTTGTTTTTGCACAGTTCGCATAGCACCCCGCGCGTCCCGTCCGTAGACTTGTTATCAATAAAAATAATCTCGTATTCATACGCCGCAAGTTCTTTCGCAAACACGTCAACAATCGCTTTGGAAAGCGGGGCGACATTTTCCACTTCGTTGTATGCCGGAATCAGCACGCTAATCTTTTTTTCCATGTTCCTTTTTCCACCACTCAATTGTTTTCGCGACCCCCGCCGCAAAATCCGTCCGCGGGTGAAAACCCGTGTCCTTTTGCAGCGAAGCAATATCCGCGTTAAGGTGCATCACCTGGTTTGGCGCATAAGGTTTTTCCCCAAACCCCAGCCGCGCTTGCGGGCAGATCAGGCTGCGGATTATCTCCACATATTCCCGGAGCGGTCTTACCTGCCCCGAACCGATACAATAAATGCCGCTCCCCTTTTCGCCCAGCTTATAAAAAGCCTCCGCCGCGTCGCCGGCGTAGAGGTAATCCCACATTTGCCCGCATTCCGTAAGCGCGGGTACCTCTCCCGCAAACAGGGCATTGATAAGATAAGAAACTAAAGTATCGCTGTTGTCATATTCCCCATATACGCTGAACACGCGGCCCCACACATACCGCATTCCAAGTTTTTCGCACAACTGCCCGCATAACCCGGCGGCGGCCAGTTTGGCCATACCATAGGCATATTCCGGGCGGGCGCAGGTATCGGGAGCAATGCGCCCCTGCACGCGCCCGTACTCGGCCTGAGACCCCGCGCCGATAAACGCCGCGCAGCCCAGCTCATTTGCGGCGGCCACGGCTTGCAGGGAATCGTGTACATTGGCCTCCTGCACGAACGGATCGCCGCGCATATTGCGCGAGGTGCCATCCCACGAGAAATGGTAAAACGCGTCAAAGCCCCGTTCCGTTATCCATGCCGGCAACGACGCAAGCGCGCTGTTCTCACATTCCACGACGGTCACGGCGTCATGCGCGGGCAGCCGGCGCATATTGCGCGACCCTGGCCGCGCAACGGCATAAACCCGCGTCCCTTCTTCCAGGCATTTATGTAACAGCGCAACACCCAGCATGCTGGTTGCGCCGGTTATGACAACATGTTTCAAAGCTTCCTCCATCCGCCGCTATCAAAGTATTTCTTCTTGTTTACGACACTTGCCCCATCCAATCTATATTGCATCCCCGTCTCGAATCTGATGAACCAATTATTTGGCCCGCATCACTTTTTCGCTCACTTTTTAAACGTCCAGAACTTACTCAAAAAGAAATTGATAAATGTGGTGATCAGCACACAAACAACCGGCACCAGATACTGGTTCATTCCGAGCGATTCTTTGAATATATAGGTCAGCCCCTGGCTCAGTAAAAACGTCAAAAAATATGAGCCGAAAAATTTAGGGATCGTCTTTTTGAAACCTTCCCTGTTCCCTTTGAATACCCAGTACATATTCCAGAAATACGCATTGACAACGCCGCACGCCCATCCCAGCGTGTTGCCAATGTAAATACTGATTCCCTGACCCAGGCAGATATAAACAACGGCAAAGGAAATCGCAGTGTTAATGATGCCCACAAAACCAAACTTCAAAAACTGCTTGACTGTGGCCGCAAAGTATTGCCTGCTTGAAAAGATCTGCCTGAAGCTGTGGGCGGTAACTTCTTCCGGTTTTTCCGCCGGTGTTTCACACGTCTTTTTTTCGTCCAACTTAACTCACCTGACTGCCTCTTTTATCGTTTTTACCATATAGTCCAGCATCTCTTCCGCCATGCCGGGGTACACGCCTACCCAGAACGAATCGTTCATGATACGGTCTGTGTTTTTGAGCGTGCCCACGGTGCGATACCCCTTGCCCTCCGCACGCATTTGGTCAAAACAGGGGTGCTTGATCAAATTACCCGCGAACAGCATACGCGTCTGCACGCCTTTTTCCTCTACATAGCGCACAACGTTTTGCCGGTCCGCCCCATTTTGCACCGTCATCATAAAACCGAACCAACTGGGGTCTGATCCTTCCGCCGCTTCCGGCAGGATGATCTGATCCTGCACCTCCGCAAGGCCCGCCCAAAGCACGTTCCAGTTCTGCTTGCGCTTTTCCACAAAAGCGGGGAATTTTTCAAGCTGCGCACAACCGACCGCCGCCTGCATATCCGTCGCTTTCAAGTTATACCCAAAGTGCGAATAGACATACTTGTGGTCATATCCTTTGGGCAATTCCCCGTACTGCCCGTCAAACCGGCGGCCGCACAAATTATCTTTTCCCGAGGGGCACACGCAGTCGCGCCCCCAGTCGCGCATAGACTGCAATATTTTGTGCAGCAGCGGGTCATTGGTATACACGGCGCCGCCCTCGCCCATCGTCATATGGTGCGGCGGATAAAAGCTGGAAGTTCCGATATCGCCCACCGTGCCGGAAAAGCGCATCCCACCCTGGTATGAATAGCGCGACCCCAAAGAATCGCAGTTATCTTCGATCAGCCACAGCCCGTTCTTATCACAAAAAGCCTTCACAGCTTCAATAGCAAAAGGGTTGCCCAGCGTGTGCGCCGCGAAAACGGCTTTCGTTTTGGGCGAGAGCGCCTCGTCTAAAGAAGACGTATCGATATTATACTGCGGTATCGTGACATCCACAAACACCGGCACGGCGCCGTATTGTATGATGGGCGCGACCGTTGTGGGAAACCCCGCCGCGACGGTAATCACTTCATCACCCGGCAATACCCGGCGTTCCTTTAAAAGCGGCGAAGTGAGCGCCATGAACGCAAGCAGGTTGGCCGAAGACCCGGAATTGACTAGGGAACAATACTTCACCCCAAGGTATTCCGCCAGCTTTTCTTCAAAGCAATCCGCGTAACGGCCCGTCGTCAGCCAAAACTCAAGCGCGCTGTCCACAAGGTTCACCATTTCGCGTTCATCAAAAACACGGGCGGCATAGGTGATCCTGTCTCCCGGTTCAAACTGTTTCTTTTCCGATTTGAATTTTTTGTAATACTCTTCTGTCAGGTCAAGTATCTTTTGCCTTGCCTGCCGCTCCGTCATCTGCTCAAACATGCTCTGTTTTCTCCAAGTATTCATCAATTTGCTGTTGCATCAACGCCGCGACGTTCCCTTTATCATGGTAGCGCCGGAACCATTCCACGGTTTTTGCGATCGCCATTTCCACAGTCCACACCGGCGCGATGCGCAGTGCTTCTTTCGCTTTAGAACAATCCAGCTTCAGGCAGCCCGCTTCGTGTACGGCGTTTTCCTCCGCCTCGTTCCGCCAGCGCGCGCCCTCCCAATACTTACAAAAGAGGGTGGTAAGCTCCCCCGTCGTAATACAATCTTTTTGATCCGGGCCAATGTTATAATTGCCCGCACAAGCAGCATCCTCAAATTGCCTGCGCGCGATTTCAAGATACGCGTACACCGGTTCCAGCACATGCTGGTACGGGCGTATGGAAAAGGGGTTGCGCACCCCGATCTCGCGGCCCTGCATAGCGGCGCGCGCACAATCCGGCACGATGCGGTTGGCCGCAAAATCGCCGCCGCCAATCACATTGCCCGCGCGCGCGGTAGAGACCGCGATATCCCTGTCGGAAAAAAAAGACTTCCTGTAGCTATCGGTCACCAGTTCGGAACAGGACTTGGAATTCGAATACGGGTCGTGGCCGTTTAGTTCGTCCGTCTCCCGGTAACCCCACGCCCATTCGTTGTTTTTATATACTTTATCCGTCGTTACATTCACAAAGGAGCGAACGCTTTTTGCCCCGCGGACAGCCTCCAGTATATGCACCGTGCCCATTACGTTCGTCTCATACGTATAGGCAGGGTCTTCATAGGACTCTTTGACCAACGGTTGCGCCGCCATGTGGATCACGATATCCGGCTGCGCTTGCTGCACCGCCGCCCGAAGCGCGCGGCCATCCCGGATATCGGAAAGCACGGAGGTCATCCCCGCTTCCATATTCGCCAGCCGAAACACCGAGGGATCGGTAGGCGGCGCAAGCGCATACCCCGTCAGCTCCGCGCCCGCGCTCTTAAGCAGCATACACATCCAGGTTCCCTTAAACCCCGTATGTCCGGTGATAAAAACCCTCTTTCCGTTAAAAAACTCTTTCAGCATCAATCTCCCCATACCTTCCAGAGGGCTTTATTTGTTTTGATCAGTTCCTCCAGATATACTTTATCCCGCAGCGTATCCATGCACTGCCAGAAGCCGTTATGCAGGAACGCCATAAGCTGCCCTTCCCGCGCCAGCGTCTCAAACGGTTCTTTTTCCAAAATAGTGGAATCTTCCGGCAAATAGTTAAATATCTCCGGGCGAAACATCATAAACCCGCCGTTGATAAAGCCGGTATCACGCTGTATTTTTTCCCGGAAAGACGTGATCTTTTTTTCTTCGCTGATATCCAGCATACCAAACCTGCCTTGCGGCCGGATAGCCGAAATTGTGGCGGTCTTCCCGTGTTCCTTGTGAAAAGCCGCCAGCGCCGCGAGGTCAACATCCGCCACGCCGTCGCCATAGGTCAGCATAAAATCTTCATCTCCGATATAATCCCGGATGCGGGCCACGCGCCCGCCCGTCATCGTGGCAAGCCCCGTATCCACCAGCGTCACTTTCCACGGCTCCGCAAAGTTGTTGTGCACGATCATTTTATTGCGTTTCGTGAAATCAAACGTAATATCCGACATGTGAAGGTAATAGTCCGCAAAAAACTCCTTGATCACATAGGCTTTGTAACCCAAGCAAATAATAAACTCGTTGTACCCGAAATGAGAATAATATTTCATAATATGCCATAAAATAGGCTTATCGTCGATCTCAATCATAGGCTTGGGTTTCAGATGGGATTCCTCGCTGATCCGCGTACCAAACCCGCCCGCCAATATCACAACTTTCATTCGAGAATCCGCCTTTTATCATTATTCTTCTATTGCATTATAAAGGATGGGTGTTTTTAAGTCAATTTGTTCCTCGATTGTCCGCGAAACTTGAGTTTTTTGAAGCAGTGACTTATACTGGAAATATGCGAATAAAAAACCATTCTAAACAGGAGATAAAACATGAATGACCCGAAGGTGTACCTGGCGATTGACAACTGTTTCGCGTACAAAAGATGGACGAGGCCGATGGAATGGATGGCGCTGATCCGCGACCTTGGCGTTTGTTATGTGGAAGCAAGCGCCGATACGGAGCTGGACCCGCTTTATATGGGAGGGGATTACCTCGCGAAGTGGGTGCGCGACGTAGAGGCCGCGACCGCGAAAACGGGTGTTTCCGTCGCCAATGTGTTTTCCGGGCACGGCACCTACACAACACTTGGGCTGGCGCATACAGACGCCGGCGTGCGCGAGCGTTTTAAAACGCAGTGGTTTTACCCCATGGTGGATATTGCCGCGCAGTTGCAGGCAGGGTTCGGTTTTTTAGTACACGGCTTTGCCGAGTTTATATTGCAGGATAAAATGAAATATGGGCGGAAAATGGAAGAGCTGTATGCCATTCTGGCCGAAATAAACACGTATGCGAAGCAAAAGGGCTGCGAACGCATGATGATGGAGCAGATGTATTCCCCGCAAATGCCGCCGTGGACCATAGACGGCATGGTGGCGCTGATGCGCGAGGTGGCGCGGCGCAGCGGCAGTCCGTTCTTTTTTGTGGAAGATACGGGGCACCATCACCACAAGTTTTTGCGGCCGGAAATAGAGGCTATCAAAAAGGCATTTGCGGCGAAGCAGGCGAAGGGCCTGTGGCTGGGTACGGAACGCACGTTTGAAATTTATAATAACGCGCTTGCAAGCGGGCGATTTACGGACGGCGATGTGGATGCAATCCGGCGGCAGATCGAGGACAACCCCCACATGTTTACCGAAGAGCGGGATAATGATTGCTACACATGGATGAAGGCTGTGGGGTGCTACGCGGCGATTGTCCATTTACAGCAAACGGACGGTGCAAGCTCAAAGCACCTGCCCTTTACGGAAGAGAACAACGAGAATGGGATCATAGAAGGCGGGCGCGTACTGCGCGCGCTCAAGCACAGCTACGACAACGCGGAGCCGGACGGACTAGAGCAGTGCGACAAAGTCTTTTTGACGCTGGAGCTGTTCTTTGGCGCTACGGAAACCAGTAACGATATGCTGTACGATTACAGGAAGTCGGTGGAATATTGGCGGCGGTTTGTGCCGGAAGACGGGTTGCCGCTCAGCGCGCTTGTGGGGCGCCTTGCTTAACGGATAGATGGGAGTGGCCCATCCGTGCGTGGTTTTGCGTTTGCTTTGGCAGCGGTGGCTTGGGTGTGTTGTATGGGGCCTGTGAAACTTTTTC
>DOMW01000152.1 GCA_003510345.1 Clostridiales bacterium
TCTAATGTTTTGGCGCTACGCTGGGGTTCTTAGGGGCTTGCCCCGAAGCCGCCGAAGGCGGAATACTATCAATGCGCCGCAGGCTCCTTGACCACAAAGGAATACCCGATAGACAATCGTTGACTATTTCGACAATCCCGCACTTTTGCTATACTTTTAAAATATGATTAGTATTAAAAATGCACCGCATGTACCACTTTTTACACCCCCACCCCTTACAATAAACCCATAGAGCAACTCCAGGCGGAACAAAAGGAGGAATACCGCTATGTGGGAACAGTTATTTTCGCCTCAACTGCTGGGGCTTTTGTGCGGCGTGTTTTCGATCATTGCCGGGCTTTGTGTGTGCGCGCACCTGCTGGAACGAAAAACAGAAAAAAAGCGCAAAAAAAAGCGCCGACCCGCGGGGCTTGTACTAAAAGCGGCGGCAAACCGGCACACACAATTTTTTGTCTTTACCGATGCTTCTTTTTCTGTTCGGCAGTGTAATCATAAAAGTTATCCTCTACTTTCCACAGCCGCTCGAGCTGGTAAAACTCACGTTCTTCGGCATGGAACAAGTGCACAAGCACGTCCTGGTAATCGAGCACGATCCAGCGCCCTTCCCTCTCGCCCTCACAGCGGGCGGGCCGCCGGGAAAACCGTTCGTACATCTTAGCCTGCACCTCATCCGAAAGCGTCTGCACATGGGTGGTGGAGTTCGCGCTCGCCACCACAAAATAATCGGATATGATGGTGAGGTCGCCCACTTTTATGATAAGGATATCCCGCGCTTTTTTGCCGTCCAGAATATCCGCGATCTCCATTGCTGTTTTTGAAATGTCTTGCATATGCCTTAAACCTCTCCTCCCTCAAACATCCGGCGGTAGCAATTGTACGCCTCCACCGAGTCTATGTCAACAAGGCTGCCGCGCTCCACAATATCGACCATGGAAAGCTTCAAACCGTAAAGCAGCGCTTTGTTGATGTCCGAAAACGCGTACTCGCGCATTTGCGCCACCTCCGCAAAATCGCGGGATGGCTCTATATAGTCCGCAAGGTAAATAATCTTTTCCAAAAGAGTCATATCCGCGCGGCCTGTCGTGTGATACTTGATGGCGAGCAGTACTTCGTCATCCTTAACAATATCGTGCTCTAAAAGCCACGCGGCGCCCACCGGCCCGTGCAGCGTTTTCTCGGAAGGGGATAAAATGCCGTATTTCTCCGCCAGCGCAGGGGCGTCCATTTGCTTGGCAATGTCGTGCAGCAACCCGGCAAGCCCGGCTTTCTCCCTGCTTGCGCCGTATTTCTCCGCCAGCGCAAGGGCGGTCTGTTCCACGCCCAGGCTATGCGTAAACCTCTCTTCCCTAAGCTTCTCTCTTAAAAGTGCGACGAGCGCGCCTCGATTATTTGTATAGTCTGCTTTCATGAATGTAAACCTCTACGGGCGCGGGCACAAAATCCGCTATGGATTTTCCCTCGGCCACCCTTTTCCTGATGTAAGACGAACTGATAAAAAGCCCGCTGTATTGCGATGGGAGGATCATGGCGCGGTATTCCCGCGCGAGCCGGGCGATCTCCGCGGCGATCCGCGTCCGGTCGTGCTCATCGCGCTTCACGCAGACAAACTGCGTCATGCGGCACAACAAGGGGAAATCCTTCCAGCTCTCAAGGTCAAACAACGTGTCCGACCCTATGATGAAGTGAAAATCGTTTTGCGGGTATTGCAAGCAAAGCTCGGCCATTGTATCCACAGTGTATGTGACGCCCTCGCGCTTTATCTCCATATCGCAAACCGAAAGGCAGCTATGGTCAAACGCGCAAAGCTCGGCCATGTGCAGGCGCTGCTGCTTTGTGGCGAGGTGCTCGCACGTCTTATGCGGCGGGTCGCCCGATGGGAGCAGGAACACTCTGTCAAGCGAAAACTCCTGCCTTATGGCAAGCGCCATATCCACATGCCCGTTGTGTATCGGGTTGAATGTACCGCCCAATATCCCCGTCTTGCGGAAAGGCGAAAGCAGCGAGATACCGTCTTCAATTGTCATTTCCAGCTCAAGTGTTTGTTCCATAGCCGTTGTATTATAGTTCTATCTTCTTTTTATCTTTGGACGCGCGATACAACACAAATTTGCGCCCTATCACACCGACCGGCTGCGCGCCTGTCGCTTCGCACAGCGCATCGCAGGCATCGCGCGCGGTAAGCGGGCAATTTTGCTGCACCGTTCCCTTGATAAGCTCGCGCGCGGTAAGCGCGTCCTCCGCCTGCCGGATCACATTGTCCGTCAGCTCTTCTTTGCCGATGTGCAGCACCGGCTCCATCGCCTGCGCCATGCCTCTCAATTTGGCGCGTTGTTTACTCGTTAACTCCAATTTAATTCCTTTCAATCCGTCATTCCACAAAATCAAATTCCTCGCCGTTTAAGCGGACGGTGTCGCCATCCTTCGCGCCCTCTTTCACCAGCATTTTGATGATGCCGAAATCCTTAAGCAGCTTGTGGAAATGCCGCATGGAATCCGGCTCGGCAGGGTTGATGCGCGCAAAGATATCCCCGATCAGCGAACCGTTTGCCTCGAGCACGCCATCCTCGGCGCGCGAAACCTCCACCGTAAGCTGCTCGTCTTCGTTCGCCCATTCATCGACTACGCCCTCTTCCTCAAACACATTCTCTTCAGGCAGCGTCTTTAGTATATCGATCATGGCGTACTTGACCGCCTTTATGCCCTGCCCGGCGGCGGCGCTCGCAAGAAACACCTGTTTATCCGGGAACGCGGCGCGAAAAAGCACCAGGTTTTCCTCCGCACCCGGCAGGTCGGCCTTGTTCGCGACCACGATTTCCGGCCGTTCGGCCAGCTTCTCCGCATACCGCTTAAGCTCCGAGCGTATGGTGCGGTAATCTTCCACAGGGTCGCGCCCTTCCGAGCCGGCAATATCCACAACGTGGGCGATCATGCGCGTACGCTCGATATGGCGCAAAAAGTCATGCCCCAGGCCCGCGCCGGATGAAGCGCCTTCGATGAGGCCGGGGATGTCCGCGATGATAAAGCTATACTCATCTGTCTTCGCCACGCCGAGATTGGGCGCAAGTGTGGTGAAATGGTAGTTTTCTATTTTGGGCCGCGCGGCCGTCATACTGGAAAGCAGTGTGGATTTTCCTACATTCGGAAAGCCGACAAGCCCCACGTCTGCAATAGATTTCAGCTCGAGCAGTACGGTGCGTTCAGCTACTTTTTTACCGGGTGTGGCAAACCGCGGCGTCTGGCGCGTAGAGGTGGAAAACCGCGCGTTGCCCTTGCCGCCGTGCCCGCCTTTTAAAACGGTCACGTCGCCCTGCCGGACATCGGCGGCCACCCTGCCGGTTTCCGCGTCGTAGATCACGGTGCCCTTCGGTACGTTGATCACGACGTCCGTGCCCGTCGCGCCTTTCATGTTGCGCCTTTTGCCATGCTCGCCCGGGCCCGCCCTGAATTTACGGTGCATACGGAAATCCATCAGCGTGCGCATACCGGGATCCGCGCGGAAAATAACGTCGCCGCCCCTGCCGCCGTCGCCGCCGTCGGGGCCGCCCGCCGCGACATATTTTTCCCGGTGGAAGGACACCGCACCGTCGCCGCCGTCGCCTGCCTTTATGAAAA
>DOMW01000005.1:0-2723 GCA_003510345.1 Clostridiales bacterium
CCCCTAAGCCGCCGAAGGCGGAATATTATCAATGCGCCGCAGGCTCCTTGACCACAAAGGAATACCTAAAAGCAAACATAAGATATTTCTGTAATTTCATACTTTTGTTGTATTTTGAAAGCAGAATTTGTATACCCCCCAATACACGCAAAACAGCCACCCCCGCCTTTCAAAACAATTTACACATTTTACCCCCTTGTGATGCTATACTGTTATTATGATTGAGGTCAAAACAACCCCGGGAGGTCATTTTGCCGGATAGTATGGAACAACTGAACGAACAGCAGCGGCAGGCGGTAACCGCAACGGAAGGGTATGTGCGCGTTATCGCCGGGGCGGGCAGCGGTAAAACGCGGACGCTCGTTTCGCGCTACGTGTATTTGGTGCGCGATCTGGGCGTTTCCCCCGGCAGGGTCATGTCCGTCACGTTCACAAACAAGGCGGCAAATGAAATGAAACGCCGCATACACAGGGAACTGGGCGACGTGGACACCGGTTTTATCAGCACATTCCACGGTTTTTGCCTGCAAGTCCTGAAAGAAGATATCCACAAACTCAACTACCCGCAATCCTTCTCTATCATGGACGAAACCGACCAAAAAAGCCTGCTTGAGGAAATTTACCGCGAGCTTAACCTAAAGCTGCGCGACCTCACGTTCCGCGATATGCTCAAGGTTATCGACCTCTTCAAAGCGCCGTATGAATATGTGGGGCAGGTGACCGAGCCAAACGAGCAAAAAGCACTCGAATATTTCGGCAGCTTCAACCGGGACGACAGAGACAGGATTCTCGGTAAATACATCCAAAAACAGCGGCGCAACTTCATGCTGGATTTTGACGATATTATTAACTATACGCTGTACCTCTTCACCCACCATGACGATGTGCTGCAAAAATGGCAGCAGCGCCTGCAATACATACAGGTAGACGAGTTTCAGGATGTGGACGGCAAACAGGCCGCTTTGTCGTACATGCTTTCTGGCGGTTACGGTAACCTGTTTGTCGTGGGCGACCCCGACCAGACGATCTATTCGTGGCGCGGCGCGGATGTGCATATCATACTGGATTTCGATAAGGTGTTCCCACAAGCGAAAACGATCCGCCTGCACCAAAATTACCGTTCCACCCCGCAGATTCTCGCCGCCGCGAACGACCTTATTTCCAAAAACAAAGAACGGCTGCCGGGTACGCTCTCCGCCGTCCGGCAGGGCGGGCCGAAAGTTTTCTATCAGCACACCCGCGGCACAGGGGAAGAAGCGGCCTTTGTGGCGCGCACCATAAAGTTTTTGCGGCAAAGCGGCACGCCGCTCGGCAGTATTGCGGTGCTGTACCGCGCGCACTATGTGTCGCGCAGCCTGG
Source organism: Clostridiales bacterium (assembly GCA_003510345.1). GTDB lineage: Bacteria > Bacillota > Clostridia > Christensenellales > Christensenellaceae > UBA5399. Next base: position 1,360 of record DOMW01000005.1, read on the forward strand.
AGGAAGCATTTGTAAAGGAGGATATTCCTTACACGCTTTTTAACGGCGTGGAGTTCTACCACAGAAAAGAGGTGAAAGACGTGTTGTGCTACCTCCGTATGCCGCTCACATTCGACGACATTTCTTTCCTGCGCACCGTAAACACGCCGCGGCGCGAGATCGGCCGCACGCGCCTCACGTTTTTGACCGAATATGCCGAACGCAATAACATGCGGCTTTTCGACGCTTTAAAGGAAAACCTTTCCCACGAAAAAATCAAAAACACGCGGGCGCGGCAGTATGTGGATGTGATAGAGCACTACAGCGGCCTTGTGGACGGTATGAGCGTATCCGACTTTGCCGACGGCATACTGCGGGAATCGGGCTACGAAGAAATGCTGATGAAGAATGCCGACCAGAACCGCATCGACAATGTGAGCGAGCTTAAGAACGCCATCCAGCAATACGAGTCGTCGGCGGGCGAACAGGTGGCGCTTTCCGATTACCTTGGCAAAATAGCGCTCTTTACTAACCTGGATATAGCCGAAAAAGCGGACAGTGTAAAGCTGATGACCGTACACACGGCAAAGGGGCTGGAATACCCGTATGTGTTCCTTTTGAGCCTAAACGAAGGGGTTTTTCCATCGAGCCGTGTGCGCACGCTGCCCGAAATGGAAGAAGAACGCCGGTTGTGCTACGTGGCATTCACCCGTGCTAAAGACAGCCTGTTCCTCGTGGACGCGGAGGGCCGGAACAATGACAGCAGCTACCGTTACCCGTCGCGCTTTTTGTTCAATGTACAGCCGGAAAACCTTGAAACTGCAGGGATACCGGACGGACAGTTTCTGGCGCAGGCGCAGGCGTATATCGAGAATCTGGAACGCAGGCTATATGTGCTGTCTCCGGCATTTCACGCAGGCGATGCCGTGGCCCATCCCGTGTTTGGCAGGGGAACCATCCGCCGCGAAACGGATACCGGCTATGAGATCGAATTTGAAAAAATCGCCGGTTGCCGGGACATCGAAAAAACATACGGGAAACTGAAAAAATGCCCGGATGATACNNCCGATCAAATAGCGCAACTGTTTTTTGCGGCCTGTTTTCCCAATCCTCATGTTTTCGCCTTGGAACATTCAACGGCCACTCCCGCCATATATTCATTGTATACAATAGAAATTCTTTGTGCTATAGTGGATTGGTATCATTCCTGTTTCGTCAACTCCATGAAGAAAGGGAGAAGCTATGGATTTAAGCCTGAAGGAAAAAGCGTATACCGTCATCCGCCAGAGGATCGTCGATGGGACGTATGCGCCCGGGAGTATGCTGAATGAAAAGGAAATCATAGCGGAGATCGGCGTATCCCGCACACCGTTTCGGGAGGCGAC
>DOMW01000005.1:2754-4980 GCA_003510345.1 Clostridiales bacterium
ACCGTGAAGGATATCGTGGATATGTACGGTATGCGCGATGTACTGGAGCCGTTTACCGTGCGCCTTGCGATGGAAAATAGGCTGCCCCGGGAAAAGCTTGCGGTCTTGCAGCGGCGGGTGGAGATGGCGGGCAAAACCTACGCGCAGGTCTTGCGGGACGATGAGGATATCCATGGGCTGCTGTTAGGCTATGCTGATAACGCCCATCTTACGCGGACGTTGCAAGGCCTGCGCTCGCATGGAAAGCGGATACGCGCGTTTGCCGGAAAAAACGACGCCGATGTGACCGACATCAACCTTGAGCATATCACGCTGCTTGAGGCAATGCTGGAGGGCGGTACCGGGCAGGCGGAAAACCAGATGAAGCAGCATATTGCCGCCTCGAAAAGGCGCGTGTTTGAACGTATCTTTAAAACGGGGGCGGCGCCTGTGCGGTAAAGCGGAAAAATTAATCGTTAAACAGTGTTTAAAAGCTATGCCCGTTCACGCTTGAACACACAAACGATACTGCGCGTCATTCCGTGATTCATATTGATTGCAGTTGTTTCGGCTAATTCCCAGCCTTCCTGCCCCAGTTCGTTCAGAATTTGGGTAAATTCAGTATCATCAACTTTACCGCCAAAAAAACCGGTGGTATCCATAACTCTTGTGAAGTATTCAAATGTTTTCATTTTCCGTTCCTCGCCGTTTATGATACGATCACGCGATCAGCCGGTCGAACGCCTGTACGCCCTTTGTCATGATGCTGCGGTACAGCAAAATACATACGCCCGCAAGCGCCGCTGTCGCGATGTAAGAAACAACAGGCCCGGCAAAAAATGTGAGAATGAGCGGTACAAGCGAGATTGCCATGCCTACGAACATCGTGATCATCACGGGCGCGCCCTGCTTAACAATCTGCACCTCGGAAACCCAATCCAGGTTTGTGTAAACAGTGTTCAATTTCAACCCGCACATTGCCGTGAAGACGCCATAGACGAGCGGAGTGGCAAACATCATGAGAACCTGCAACGCATTTTCAGCAAACACAATGCTGAATATTGTGGAGTTTACCGCCACCGCGCCGATAACGACCGACAGGTTGACCCACAGCTTGGCGGAAAGCGCCTGCCGGGCGGTTATGGGGAGCGATTTTAATATCCACAGGCTTTTGCCCTCCAGAGAAATTGAAGAGGCGGCAGGGCAGCCCATGATCAGGAAAAAGGACATAAAGAAGGGCGTCACATGCGCCAGCACGGATGACATGACCGGCAGACCGAAGAATTGCAGCACTTGCCCGCCCCCGAAGACCAGCATACACACGGACGCGATGGTGAGCAGTATGAAGCCTATGCCCGTGTTCAAAAAATAGGGGGAGGAGGACGTGAACCGCTTGAATTCCTTCTTAAACAGCGCTATCATAGGCGAGCTTTGCTTCAGTTCCCGCAGCTTATAATTGGAAGTTGTACGCGTGGTCGTGATAGAGGAATTGATCTTTTTAAAGTTTTTCGCGACGATGGCGACAAATGCCAGGAAAATCCCAACGGATACGCCAATAAAAAGCAGTAGCGCAGGGATATCCAGGTTACAAAGCGCGTTGGTAAACCACAGCGTGGGGGGATAGACGCGCGCGACTGTGGAAAAAACCAGCTCGCCAATATCCGCGAAATTTGCCGCGATCGAAGGCATATTCGTGATGAGCAGCATATAGGCCAGCAGTGCCACAATTGTGAAAACAACGTTTAAACCGTTCTTCCGTTTAAAGCGCGACGCGACGAGCGATATGAGTGAGCCAATGGCTGTGGCGATGGCAAGCGGTATGAGGGGCACGAAAAACAGGCTGAGAATAAAGACGGGATAAAACCCTGCCGGAGGCGCGGCGAAGTATGCGTAGATAAGGTTAGCCGGCGCCAGTATGAACAGGCAGAAAAAGAAATTCAGTATGTATAACAGGAATAGCCTGCTTATGATCACAGCGCTTGTTTTGACGGGTAATGACATCACCAAGTCATAATCACGAAAGCCAAACAGCAAGCCGTTTGTTTTGTAGATGGTGGTAACGAGCGTGGTAACGCTGGCCACCATCATGGCGATGGCAGGCAATATATGCAGCAGGCCGAGCGGCGCGAGCGCCGAGGCGACGGGCAGGCAAAACGCGCAAACCAGACTGACCATAACGATGGCGGAGATCACGAACATGGGTATAAAACCACTCCTGCCGCCGCTTGCCTGCGGCGCGCCAAAACG
>DOMW01000026.1:0-4866 GCA_003510345.1 Clostridiales bacterium
GTTCGGCGCGGCGCGAGAGAAGGGCGACAGCCGGTTGCTCATGCAATCTGAATTGGTTGGCACGGCAGACGTCTCCACATTTCACAGCTTCTGCGCCCGGGTGGTGCGTGAAAACTACAATGTGGCGGGCGTTGCGCCGGATTTCCGTATACTAGGCGACGTGGAACGCGCGGCGCTGCGCGGTGCGGCGCTGCGCGGGCTTTTTGACACGCTGTACGAGCAGCGGGATGAAGCGTTCCGCTTGCTGCTTGCGCGGCACACGGCGCGCGCGAACGACGCGCAGCTCATGCAGACCGTGTTGCGCGTATACGACAGGATGATGGGCCAGCCCGATCCTTACAGGTGGGCGCTCACTTCGGCGGAAATGGACGGGGAGAAGTATGTACAAAAGCTGAAAACGGAGTATGGGGCCATGCGGACGGAGGAGCTGGGCGAGGCTGTTTTGCTGATGCGGCGCGCGGCAGAGGCAGCCGCCGAGCTGGATGAGGCGCAATATCAGAAGGACGCGCCGGTGCTTCAAAGGCTGGAGGAAGCCTATGCCTGCGCAAAGGACAGGGGCGCTGCCGTGACGTGGGAACTCTATGCGGACTGCGCGATCCCCGCTATGCCCAGGCAGGCTCGCGAGGCGCTAAAAGAGCGGACGAAAGAACTGCGGAGCGAGGCGCGGAAGCATCTAAGGGCGTTTTTTGGGGAAGGAGAAACGGCGGAGTTTGACGCAGTGGCGGCGGAGCAGACGGCGCACACAAGGGAGGATGTACGGGCGCTGGTGCGCGTCGTCTCGTTGTTCGACCGCATGTACGAAGTGCAAAAACGCGACAGGAACGCGCTTGATTACGAAGACCTGGAGCACAAGGCGCTTGCCGTGCTGAAACAGGACGCGGCGCGGCATTGCGCGAAATACAAATATATTTTTGTAGATGAATATCAGGATACGAACCCGGTGCAGGAGGAGATCGTAAAAGCGGTTTCGCCCGGGGGCAGCTTGTTCATGGTGGGCGATATCAAGCAGAGCATCTATAAATTCCGGCTGGCCGACCCGGGGATATTCAGGCAAAAAGCAAAGGAATACAGCGGGCAGGCCGGCGGCGAGTTGATCTTGATGAACGATAACTTCCGCAGCGCGCAAGGCGTGGTGGACGCTGTGAATTTTTTGATGGACCGCGTGATGAGCGAGCGGCTGGGCGAGGTAGAGTACAGCGACGGGGAAAAACTTGTGGGCAGCCGGGCGGGCGGCGAGGCAAGCGTGCTTTTATGTGCAATGGACGACGGCGAAGACGGCGAGGCGGCGGAAGAAAGCGCGGATGCCGCGCAGGCGGACATGATCGCGCGGCATATCCTTTCCGTGACGGAGGCGGGGCAATATGGGTATGACGATATTGTGATATTGATGCGGTCGCGCGGCACGCTCACCGGCGAGATCAGGCGCGCGCTTTTGGAACGCGGCGTTCCGTGCGCCGTCACGATGGAGCAGGGCAGGGACATTCCCGAAATAGAACTTTTTGTGAACCTGCTGCGCGTGATAGAAAACCCCATGCAGGATGTGCCGCTGCTTTCCGTCATGCGGTCGTTTCTGGGTGGGCTGGATGAAAATGATTTTTGTGAAATACGGCTGCATAAGAAGGAAGCGGCGTTTTATGAGGCGGCGCTTTGCTATGCGGCGGAGCGCGGGGGCGCCGCCAGTGATAAGCTGAATCACCTGTTCGCTGAATTGGAACTGTGGCGCGGGCGGTTTGCGTGCGGCGCGTTGATGGATATGGTGGAAGCGCTGCGGGAGCAGACGGATTTTGATACGTGGCTGGCGGCGACGCGTGGCGGCATGGAAAAGAGCCGGGCGCTGGATGAACTTTTGGCCGTGATGGGGGATATCTCCGCCGAACAGGGCAACAGCCTGTATCTGCTTTTGCGCGGGCTGGCCGAGCTGAAAAAAAGGGACGGCGGGTATGTAAAACTGGCGGGCAGCGCACAGGCGGGCGGGCATGTCCGCATCATGACGATCCACGGCTCAAAGGGTTTGGAGTTCCCGGTGGTGTATGTCGCGGGTCTCAACAAACGGTTCAACACGAAGGATACGCACGACAACTTTTTGCTGCACGGCGAATATGGCGTAACGGCGTGCTATGTGGATGAAGCGGAGCGCGTGAAGCAGGAGACGGTGGAACGCGAGGTGGTGCGCGCCAAAATATTGCGGGAAAACCGGTCGGAAGAGCTGCGTATGTTGTATGTCGCGATGACGCGCGCGCAGGACAGGCTGTATTTGACCGGGCATGTACGCGGCAAAAACAAGCAGGCGGAAAAGTGGGACATGCTTTTGGGGCGGTACGAGAAAGCCGCGTGTATGCTGGACTGGATCATGGCGTCGAACAGCGGGCGGCAGGGGATCGCGGTGGAGTATATTGCCGCGAAGCAGGGCGCGCGGGAAGCGGCGGAATTTGACCCGGAGGCGTATTGCGAGGAGGCGGGCAGGCGGTATGAACCGGCGGCGTTGATCGACATACCGCCCGTTTTGCGCGTACCGGCCAAGGTCTCCGTCTCCTCGGTGAAGCGCGCGCGGGGCGGCGGGGTGCGGTCTTTCCTCGTGCCGGAAGCGGAACAGGAAGAAATCACCGGCGCGCGGCTCGGCACACTGGTGCATGGGTTGATGGAGCGCCTGGTCAAAACAAGCGGCGCGGCGGGTGAAGCGGCGGACGAGCTTTTTAGGCGGCGGATTATACGGGAGGAAGAGCGGGACGCGCTTATGGGAAACAAGTGGATGGCGGAAGGGTTTTTACAAAGCGGGTTGTTCCAAAGGATGAAAAGCGCGCGGCGCATACTTTTTGAGCAGCCGTTTAACTTGTGCGTTTCCGCGCGGGAGCTCGGCTATGAAACGGAGGAAACTATGCTGGTGCAGGGCATATTGGACGCCGCGTTTCTGGAAAACGAAAGCTGGGTTTTGGTGGATTATAAAACGGACAGGGTAACGGATGAGACAATAAAGAGCGCCGCGGACGGCTACCGCGTGCAGCTTGCGCTGTATGCGCGCGCGCTCGAAGAAATCACCGGCATACCGGTAAAAGAACGGTATTTATATTTCTTGCGGGCGGGTTGTGAGGTTGCAGTGCAGGCTTAGAGTAAATTAACTTAACATAGGGAATTATCTTCGGCAAAATCGGCTTTACGCTGCGTTGCGCAAACTTGCCATATGTGCCGNNATTTTGTTCAAACCTAATTACCCAACGCTAAGTTAATTTGCTCTAATTGACAGCCAAAAAGACCGCTCTTGCGAGCGGCCTTTTTGTATACGTTTTATTCGCGATATGCCTGCCCCGGCTCTCTGCTTTGGTTATATTCGCCATTCCACGCCGAAAGGCCGCCATCTACAGCAATATTCTGTCCGTTTATGTAAATGTTTTTTTCATCCGCTATCGACACCAGCGCGTTCGCGATATCTTCGGGCTTGCCCAACACATGGGCGGGGTTCTGCCCGCGGAACGCATCGATCGTTTCTTTGGAATTGCCGCCCAAAAACATAGCTGTTTCCGTGGCGCTGGGGCTTACCGCGTTCACACGTATACCATATTGCATATAGTCAAGCGCCATTGCCCGCGCCATATTGATCACGGCGGCTTTTGTCATGCAATACAGTGTCATGCCATAGCCGCCGCCCATGCCCGCAAGGGAAGCGATCATGATAATATGGCCCTTTTTTCGTTCCAGCATCATAGGCAGGAAAGCCTTTGACGTGAGGAATGGGCCGCGCACGTTTATGCCAAACAACTTTTCAAAATCCTCCTCCGAATTTTGATGGAGCAAGCCGCCGATAAAAACAGCGGCATTGTTTATCAGCACATCACAACCGCCCAGTTTTTCTTTTGTAAAGGCTGCCAGTTTTTCCGCGTCGTTTGCCACACTCGCGTCGCTTCGCAAAAAAAACAATCTGCCTTTCTGCACATCTTCGCTGCGCTCCCCCAAAAACTTTTTCGCTTCGGCCTCACCGCGCGCCGTGAATACGACACGGTCGCCTTCCGCCAAAAAAGCCTCAACTGTGGCACGCCCAATGCCCAGGCTTCCGCCCGTTACTACAATACTCCTATCCATACCAAGTCCTCCTTTTGTTGTTTTCATTTTACAGATTTTCCCTGCCGCGCGCTACGCGAAAGAGTTTCTGCGCGTCACCCATGTTGATGCCTGCCGAAGCGCCCGCGAACACATCGCCCGCAACACGCTGCGCGTCAGTCAGGGTCTCACTGCTCCGTGCGCTACGGAACAGTTTCTGTACGTCGTCCATGCGCACAAGGCCGTTTTCGCCCACAAGGTCGCCCTTTATGACCACAATCAGCGCATCAGCCGGGTTTCCGAGGTCGTTGTTCAGTATAATGATCATACCGGTGCCAACGGGCTTATCGGGCGATACCTCCACAACATTTTCAGCCGTCACGACTATCGTACAGCCGTTGGGAATGTTAAACTGATCTATCAGGTTTCCCACTGTAGGTGCGGCAGTGCCGCCGCCGGGGCGGTCTATGCCAGCCGGAAGGCCGAAGAGCAGGCCGGTTAGATAATCGATGGTAACGGGGCTGTCCGGTTTTTTTATGTTCGCCAGTGTCAAATACATCCGAAGGCTGATATTATGAAGCCCGGCATCACCGTTTACTATCACATCCTCCAACATATCAGGGGCATATCCGCCTTTGCTGAAATGAAGATCATACGTGCCATTCGGCAGGTGAATGCTGTAGTTGCCGTTAATGTCTGTAGTATACGCTACGGCCGGGAGAATATGCCCATCATGCGACCTTACCGTTACGAATGCGTCATAAAGCGGCAACCCGGTGTACGCGTCTGTAACAACGCCGCTTACTATGCCGGAACCGCCGGAACCGCCGGGAT
>DOMW01000026.1:4877-6610 GCA_003510345.1 Clostridiales bacterium
TGGCTTTCACCGGCTACCACCACATCCTCGAGCACACTTTCAGCATATCCGCCGCTGTTGAAACGAATGTCGTACAGCCCGTTCGGAAGGTAACATGCGTAGCCGCCGTACTGGTATGTCCTCGTAAACGCGACACGCGTGGTACTGTCCGCAGGGAAAACCTCTACCATCACGCCGAATAGCCCAACTTGGCTTTCGGCATCCGAAACATTGCCGAGTACGGCGTAACCGTCGGCCAGCTCAGCGTTTTGGTGCACAGCCCCGCCTGCTACCGTTACATCCAATATCATATCGGCATAATCGGGCTTGCTGAAATACAGCTCATATTCGCCGTCCGGCAAGCTGGTGCTGTAGTTGCCGTTCGAATTCGTCAGCACAGACGCGGCCAGTGCAGAGTCATCCGCATTGTAAGCCGTTACCACCACGAAAGAAAGCCCGTTCCCGCTGCCCGCTGCCGTAACCCTGCCGCTTACGGCATAGGAACCACCCGGATGACCATCGCCCGGGCCGCCGCCCCCGCCGTTCAAATAGAGGAAGCCCTTGCCGTTTTCCCCCGCGGCCTGTACCGGCGTGTTTCTGTTCGTATACGTGCCGTCGCCCAACTGCCCGTATTCATTGTCTCCCCACGTCCACACCGCGCCATCGCTTGCAAGCGTCACGGTATGGTCACGCCCCGCGGAAACAGCGGCGGCATCCGTCAGACCCAACGCTTGCACCGGGGTTGTGCTGTAATTCACGCTCGTGCCGTCGCCCAGTTGGCTGCTGATATTGTCGCCCCATACCCACACTGTACCGTCGTTTTTAAGCGCCACAGCATGGTACAACCCCGAGGAAATAGCCGCAACCCCTTCCAAATTTGATACCTTTTTTGGGTAAGTGGTATTCATGACGGCGTAGGTTGCCCCTCCAGTATTGATGCCGCCCCGGCCGCTCCCAATGAAGATCCCCCCCCACATCCACACCATGCCGTCGCTTTTAAGCGCCATAGTATTATCATTCCCCGCCGCAATGGCGGTTACATCCGTCAGAACCGGTTCTTTCACGGGAGCTGCCCTGTTTGTGGTTGTGCGGTCGCCCAGTTGGCCGTAGTGGTTCCGGCCCCACGCCCAAACCGTACCGTCGCTTGTAAGCGCCGCCGTATGGTTTTCCCCTGCCGCTACGGCAACGATATCCGTCAAGTCCGGCACCTGAATCGGGATATTTTTATTTATTTCTGAGCCGTCGCCTAATTTGCCAAATGAATTGCTTCCCCACGTCCACACCGTGCCGTCGTTTTTGAGCGCGGCAGTATGGGAATCTCCCGCCGCTATGGCGACGACATCCGTCAAACCCGGCACTTGCACAGGGACGGTGCTGTTGACCGTTATGCCATCGCCCAGTTGGCCGTCACCATTACGGCCCCATGTCCACACTGTGCCATCGTCTTTCAGCGCAACGGTATGCTCGCCTCCCGCCGCAACGGCAACGACATCCGTCAAACCCGGCGTCGGCACGGGAAATGTGCTATCGGTCGTTGTGCCATTGCCCAGTTGGCCAGAGTTGTTGCTTCCCCACACCAACACCGTACCGTCGCTTTTCAGCGCGACGGTATGTCTATATCCCGCCGCCACCATCGGCGCGCGCTCGGGCATAGGCAGCGCCAGCGGCGCCAAGGGTTCCGCCATCGGCTGCGTTTCCGCCTGCCCGGGCTGGCTTTCTTCGGTTCGCGGTTCCTCCGCTTCACCGGCAAGCGG
>DOMW01000028.1 GCA_003510345.1 Clostridiales bacterium
TACACAGGCTCCGGCGGAGGACGCGGCGGCAGGCGGCATGGAAGATGGCGCGGCGGCAGTACAGGAAGAAAGCGGAAGCGGAAACGAGGTTATCCCGCTCGGCTTTACATTGCCGGACAATTTTTCGGTGACCGCCGTGGAACAGGATGTGGGCAAGACAGTCTATTATTTGCAGGATATGCGCCTCGACGACGTCGTGCTCACACTGGAGCGCTCGGACGGTTTTATCGTGCCGGACGGCATGAGCGAATACGAAATAAACGGGCAAACCGCTTACGGCGTATACAAGCCGGACTACAGTTTCCTTACGTTTGAAAGCGGCGGCCTTATCTATGAGATGACGAGTAAGCACGACCTGAACACGTTGCTTGAACTTGGCGCGGCGATCTTGTAAAAAAATAAAAATAACTGTAATAAATGAAAGACTCTCCCGGTTACTATTTACGACACTCCATAAAACAAACAAAAAAGGAGTGGGATCCGGCCACCGAATCGTAAGAACGGTCTAAAAGTGCGGCGGCCGGATGGAAATGATACGGGAGGAGCGTAAAACAAAATGATGAACAAGAAACGGACGGTCCAAATACTGGTGCTGGCACTGCTTGCGGCTATGATGCTGCTTACGGCGTGCGGGGCGCCCGCAGGAGACATTGCCGAATCATCGGCGCCTATCCTTGGCGCGCCGCGGGAAACAGCCGAATCATCGGCGCCTACCATTGGCGCGCCGCTCGATGAGTATTATGAAGGGCAAGCGCCCGCGGAGGAATCGGAAGAAAGCGGCTGGTACAACGAAGCGCCCGNNCCGGCGAATCTTACATCCCGATAGAGGAAAACGACGGGCAGCTTACGGACAGCAATTCGCTCGTCACCTTTTCACTGAAGGTGGACACCGCTTCATACAGCAACACCAAACGGTACATAGAAAGTGGCGCGCTTCCGCCCGCCGACGCGGTGAAAGTGGAAGAACTGATCAACTATTTCAGCTACGACCAGGACGTGGCGTTTCAAAACGGCGACCCTTTCGGCATCTACACCGAGATTGCGCAAAGCCCTTTTGACCCGGAAAAATACATGGCGTTCATCCGCGTAAAGGCGCGTGAAGCGGATGTCGACAGCCTGCCGCCCAGCAACCTCACATTCTTGATCGACGTCTCCGGCTCAATGGATTCGTATGACAAGCTGCCCCTTTTGCAGGAATCGTTCGCGCTTTTGGTAGATACGCTTTCCGCGCGGGACAGGGTCTCCATCGTCACCTACGCGGAAAACTCCGCAGTGGTATTGAATGGCGTATCCGGTACGGATAAATCTACCATAATGGACGCGGTGCGCGGCCTTAAGGCGGGCGGTTCCACAGCAGGCGCGGCAGGCATATCGACGGCCTACTGGCTTGCACAGAAAAATTTTATAGAAGGTGGCAACAACCGCGTCATCCTTGCCACGGACGGTGATTTCAACGTAGGCATGTCCAGCACCGAAGAGCTTTCGGAATTTATCAGCACGGGGCGCGGCACGGGCGTCTACCTCAGCACACTGGGTTTTGGGACGGGCAACCTGCGCGACGACGTCATGGAGACGCTTGCAAAGGACGGCAATGGCAACTACTCGTATATCGATTCCATCGGTACGGCGGAAAAAGTGCTGGTGGACGAACTTTCCTCCAACCTGTACACCATAGCGGACGACGTAAAGGCGCAGGTGGAATTCAACCCGGCCAATGTGGCAAGCTACCGTTTAGTAGGCTATGAAAACAGACAGCTTGCGGACGAAGATTTCAGCGACGATACAAAAGACGCGGGCGAGATCGGCGTGGGAACGGACGTCGTGATACTGTTTGAACTGGAGCTCAAAAACCCGGGGAACGGTAACGACATCACCTTAAAATATGGGGACAACACGGGCAGCCTGCCCCAGCAAACGGATTTCGGCGCGTATGGCAACGAATTGTTTGAAGTGCGCGTGCGCTACAAGAACCCCGGCGAAACGCCAAGCAGCCTCATACTGGCCCCTGTGACGTTTGAGAGCATCCGGCAGGATATGACCGACGATTTCCGGTTCGCCTGCTCGGTAGCGGAATGGGGCATGCAGCTTCGGTCATCGCCGTATGCCGCGTATGTTCCCGCCGATGCTGTGTTCAGCGCCGCGGCGGAAAGCCTGGGAACCGATAGCGGCAGCTACCGCACGCAGCATTTGCTGGCGCTGCGGCAATGGATGGAATTGGTGTAGCGGTAATTCCCGCTTATAATCCCAAATAGAAGAACCGTTTTTAGGTTTTTCTATTTGGGATTAACTTTAGAGCAAATTAACTTAACATAGGGAATTATCTTTGAAAAAATTGGCTTCATGCCGCGTTGCTCAAACCTAATTTACCCGACACTAAGTTAATTTGCTCTAGATAACCGCTGATCAATACAGGCCGCGTGTTTTTTGGCTTATTGTGAGCGGCAGTTCAGTAAAATTTGTTCGTGCATGGTCAAGCATGTCCGCCCAAATACGAACCCGGATTTGCTGTACAAATCTCTTGCGTTTGCTTTTGGGTATTCCTTTTTGGTCAAGGAGCCTGCGGCGCATTATATGCCTCCGGCGGTTCAGAACCTACGGTTCTAAAAACTCCCTTAAAGACACAGGGCAAAGTCATGGGCAAGCGTAAAATACTATGTCTTACAACCATATAGATTTACCTCATTATTCTGTATTCTGGTCTGCATGATTGAACCGCAAGTTTTCCCGGATAACTAAGGTCGCCGACCTTA
>DOMW01000027.1:0-2804 GCA_003510345.1 Clostridiales bacterium
TTTCACGTTTTACAGGAATGCTAAATTATTTTTAATGACTTTACCAGCCAAACTATATCAAATTAAGTGTATGGGAATCTGCGAATTATGCTTTCATATTAAAAGCTATGCGCCCGGAATAACATACAAATTATTAACCATTTCTATCGAATTTTTAATATGGCACGCAATAGAAAAATTGCAGTGGCCAAAAAAATTGCACACGGTGAAATAGCGTAACTCCACGCCCCGTGCGAGATTGTGCGAAGAATTTGCACTGTCTTGCCTCGGCTCATGCCGACGAGGAAGTAAGCCCTCCCTGTTTTGCGTTCTATTGCCCCAAAAGCCGTGAGCATGGTAAAATACAGCAGAGAAAACACGCGGCAAAGCCCGCGGGAAAGCAGGCGGCACATGGTTGAGGCGAAAAACATACAAGGCGCGCTTGAGAGGTGCGATTTTCTGGATACGCTGTATCCCGGCGCGAGGGAGCGGGCCGTGCGGCGGCTGGGCGGCATTGCCGCGCGTTTTTTTGAGCGATTCCCGCAGCATAGGCAGGCGGGGCTTTACAGCTCGCCCGGGCGCAGCGAAATGGGCGGCAACCACACCGACCACCAGGGGGGCTGTGTGATCACCGCTGCGGTAGACTGCGATATGGCGGGGTGCGCCGCGCCAAACGGCACTGGCGTGATTGCGCTGGTCTCCGAGGGGCATGGCGAGGTATCGGTCGATACGGCGGATACGGCGGTTCATGAGGAAGAACGCGGCACGACGGCGGCGCTTGTCCGTGGGATTGCCGCGCGGCTGAAACAGCTCGGCTACGCTGCCCGTGGGTTCGACGCATACCTCAGCTCGGCGGTGCTGCCCGGTTCCGGTCTTTCCTCGTCCGCTTCGTTTGAGGTGTGGGTGGGGGTGGCAATGAACGGTCTTTTTTGCGGGGATGAGGTGACGCCGGTGCAAATCGCGCAGATTGGGCGGTATGCCGAAAATGTGTATTTCGGCAAGCCCAGTGGGCTGGAAGACCAGATGGCGTGCGCGGTGGGTGGCATCACATTCATTGATTTTGAAAATATGGACGCGCCCGAAGTGCGGCAATTGAAGCCCGATTTGCCGGGCTATACGCTTTGCGTGGTCGATTCGGGCGGCAGTCATGCCGATTTGACGAGCGAATACGCGGCGATCCCGGAAGAGATGGGGCGGATCGCGGGATATTTTGGGCAGGAGAGGCTGCGCGGCGTGAAGGAAGATGCGTTTTACGCGGCGCTGCCCACACTGCGGCGGGAATTTGGCGACAGGGCGGTGCTACGCGCCTGTCATTTTTTCGGGGAAAACGAACGGGTCAAAGCGCAGGCGCAGGCGCTTACAAATGGGGAGACTGACCGGTTTTTGCGCATGGTGCGCGCTTCGGGGCAATCTTCCTTCATGTATTTACAAAACGTGTGTCCTGCGGGCGCGGTGCGCGAACAGAGCTTGGCGGTGGCGCTTGCGGTATGTGATAAACTGCTCGGGGAAAGTGGCGCGTTTCGGGTGCATGGCGGCGGGTTTGCGGGCACGGTGCTGGCGTTTGTGCCGGATGAGATGCTGGCGCGGTTTCGCAAGCAGTGTGAATCGTTGCTGGGAGAGGGGCGCTGCCATGTATTGCGTGTGCGCCCGGTGGGCGGCACGATGGTTTTGTAGGTGGTTGGTGGTACTTAGGCAGCGCGAAGCTGATTGGCTGAAAGCTACTGGGGCGTATCATTTTAACCATACAAGATTGCATCCAAAACTCACAGGAGTATCAGTTTTGGTACTCCTGTTGTTTTTTGCAAAACTGGTTATTCTTTAGAGTGCAGTTCCTTTGTGCGGTACAAACAGATTGGACATATCCACGCCCTCAAATTCAAGTAGCTTCATCTTCATGTGAATGCCGCCGGAGAAACCTGTTAAACTTCCGTTGGAACCGACGACCCGGTGACATGGAATAATTATTGAAATAGGGTTATGCCCGACCGCTCCACCCACGGCTTGACTTGACATACTTTCTTTCCCCGTTTTATCGGCCATTCTCTTTGCGATATTTCTGTAAGAGGTTACCTCGCCGTATGGGATTTCTCGCAGGATATTCCATACTCCCTGCCGAAACGCGCCGCCAATCGGGGCAAGGGGCAATTCGGAAATGTTGGGTTTTTCTCCGGCAAAGTATCTATCCAACCAGTTCTTAGTGGTTTCAAAAAGAGGAATATCATCTTTCGGTATCATAGCTTCGGGTATAGTATAGCCGTGGTATTTTTGCCCTTCTATCCATAAGCCGACAAGGTTTTTCCCGCCGCCGTCACACGCGAGTGTAATGATTCCAACGGGTGATGCATGTGTCGTAGAATAATACAATGTGAATACCTCCTTAGAGCAAATTAACTTAACATCGAGCGTTATCTTTGGCAAAATCGGCTTCATGCCGCGTTGCGCAAANNCGCAAACTTGCCATATGTGCCGATATGCCTGCGTTTGCGCGCCTTGCCTGAAACCAATTTTGCTCAAACCTACTTGCCCAACGTCGAGTTAATTTACTCTAAAATGTGTTCCAAAAGGCGCGTTTTTAGCCTTAAGCGCCTCATATAGGCTACTATTGTTTTTAACAATAGTTTTCGCCTCCACCCGGTTGCTGCTTTAATTATACCATATGTTTTAAACATATCTCGCCATTTTCGGACATAGAATTATTATTATAATATATAATAGCGACTAGTATTACTCTGTTTCTTCACCTTGTTGGGGCAGACCTTGCGTGGGGAAAAGCCATGGTCATTATATACGAACCAAACTTTAAAACAAATTAACTTAACATAGAG
>DOMW01000027.1:2859-6635 GCA_003510345.1 Clostridiales bacterium
GCTCAAATTTACTTGCCCAACGTTAAGTTAATTTGCTCTAAGGCGTGTTCCGCTGCCCTGGATTGTTGAAATAATGGAAGAAAGGTAAAACGATTGACATAGTATGGAGCAGTGTGGTAATTTATATTTATGAACGAATATTTTTTCGATATAAATTTGCCGGAGGAATGCACACATGCCTAAGTCTGCTGAGAGAAACAAAGAGATACGCGAGCAGAGCAAAGAAATGATTTTGAATAAATCCATGTTGTATTTTGCCCAAAATGGGATTGGGGGAACGAAAATTGGTGGCCTTGCAAAGTATATTGGCATAGGGCAAGGCTCGCTATATGCGTATTTTGATTCAAAAGAAGCTTTGTATCAGGAGATACAAACGGTGATAGGCATTAGCATAAGGGAAGATGTAAAAGAGTTGAAACTGCTGGCTAGTTTGCCGATTCAGGCCGTAAAAAAAGTTCACAAACTAACTGATACAGTTTTGCAGCGGCTGCGGGACGATGATAAAGCCGCGGCGATTGTGGTGCTGAGTACACAGATGATGTTGGAACAAAACGCGGACTATTCTTCAACAGACACAGTTTACCAATCGGGCTTGTATAAGTATACGGCAAAAATGATAGCGCAAGGCCAGAAAGAAGGAAGTGCTGTTATGGGAAACCCGATGAAACTTGCGGATTATTACTGGGGCGTTGTATACCTGTACGCGTTGAAAAAACTATTTACGACGGAATATGAAATACTCGACTCCAAAGACTTGGAACGCACGATACTCAAATGCCGGGAGCGTGAATCATGAAAAAGAGAATAGCTATTATAACCGGCGCAAGCGGGGGAATTGGGCGCGCGTTCACCCGATTGATGTTGTCCGAGGACATTGACGAGATCTGGGCTATAGCCAGAAGCAAAGAGAAACTATTGGTTTTACAGGCTGACTTTGGCGCAAAAGTGATCGCCATCTCTAAAGACTTGGCCCATTCCGCCGGGTTGGATGCACTATCCGGCAGACTGAAAGCGGAAGCCCCGGTTGTCGCCTACTTAATCAACAACGCGGGCATTGCGCAAATGGGTGATTCAAAAGATTTTCCGGCGGAAGTCATTGAAACATCTGTATTTATCAACTGCTGCACGCCCGCTGTTCTTTGTTCTATGTGCATTCCATATATGGAGAGGGGAAGCCGGATTCTGAATATCTCCTCCGTCGCGTCTTTTCAGCCGCTTCCCAATCTGAATCTCTACGCGGCGTCCAAGGTTTTCCTGCGGAGCTATTCGCGCTCGCTGCATTGGGAACTAAAACCTCTGGGGATTACCTCGACAGCGGTGTGTCCGGGATGGGTGGATACGGAACTACTGAAAAAAGAGGTAAATGGAAAACGGATTAAATTCCCCGGAATCGTCTCGCCAAAGAAGGTTGCGGCCAAAGCATTGCGGGACGCAAAAAAAGGCAGGGATATGTCCGTCTGCACATTGTTCGCCAAATGGGAGCATCTGATGGCAAAGCTGATTCCCCAGCGGCTCTATATGGGTTTATGGGTTCTTGTCAGCAAGCCCTATCGTTAAGGGGCGCGGGTCAATGCCCGCATAAATGTGTTTAGGTACTATCCGCGCCCTTTCCTTGAAGGCTTGCGGCTCACGGGAAGCGCTTCCGCATCCCGGCGTTTTTGTATTGACCGGCAAATAATATGGACAGAAAAACGCAAAAAAGGATATCTCTACCCTCTATATTTTTCGGCTGAAATATATAATAGTAATATTTAGATTGACTGCAAATGGCGTTACCATTGGTGCGGTCTGTTGTAGTTGTTGCCTTTGCGGGGCGGCGTGGTTTTGTTGTACACAGGAACGCGGGGCTGGAAGTGGAATGTATGGATTCTATGTGAGGAGAGAAAAATGAGAAAAAGCAGCGGGGGAAAGCGCATTTTATCTTGCGCGGTGGTAGTTTGCATATTGTTGTCGGCTATGGCGGGGATGTTTGCCGCGCCCGTGTACGCGGCGGACGCGCCGCACGATACGCAGGCGGAACTGGACGCCCAGTGGGCGGAGCTGCAAGGCATAATCGGCCAGTATAACGGCGAGTGGGGCACAAATACGCCAAAAATACCCGAAGGGTCGTGGAAAGCCGCTTACGTGGAAGAAACAAACGCAGGCATACCCAAAACGGCGCTTTTGGGCAATGGCGACCTCGGCGCTTCGGCGGGCGGCGTTTACGGCGGCGCGAACAACTATAAAACGGTGCGCCTGGGCAAGAGCGATTTTTGGACGACGGACGGCGCGCAAGGCTCGTACCCCCTCACGGTGGGCGGCGTAACCATTGAAGGGGCGGGGGAGATCGCGCAGGACCCCAATATGGCAAACGGCAAGTCCGTTATTGTAAACTCTGTGCACCCGGACAATAATTATGGAAACGTGGGCGCAAACATTACGGACGGCAACGATTCGAGTAAATGGGTGGGGAACAACGCGGACAGGGTTGATGTTTCGGGCTTGAGCGGCGATTACGAGAAAGGCGGCCAATACGCGGTCATAGACCTTGGCGCGGAAAAACAAATCGGCCGGTATGTAATTAAAAACGCGGGCTTCGCGAATGAAAACAACCACAACATGAAGGCGTGGAAGCTGCAGCGCCTGCCAAGCGGGACGGAGCCTTCGCAGTGGACAAAGGAAGCGATCAGGGCCCTTGACAGCAGTTGGGTGGATATTGATACCGTAACGGATAACCCAAACAATGACGGCGGGAAAACATACGACAAAACGCTTGATGCGCCCGTTACGGCCCGCTATGTGCGGCTTTTGGTTTTAATTCCCTCCAACGAACTGGGCAACGGCGACGCGCGGGTGCATGAGGTCGAGCTTTACGCGCCCGAAGAGGGCGGCCCGGGCGGCGGCATTCCAAACGTGAATATCGCGCCCACGGGCATGGGGAGCGCCAGCAGTGTGAATGGGGGTAGTAACGATAATTTTGGGCCGCAGCGGGCGTTAACAGACGCCGTGTTTCCGGGCGACGGCAGCAACGGCTATGAGGGCTGGGTTTCCGAGGCGGGCGCAAACCAGTGGTTTCAGGTAGCGTTTCCGGGCGAGGTGCAAATAGGCCGTTTCCGCATGGTGCACGACGGCGGCAGCAGGAGCGGGGAAAACAACAACAACGCGAAAGCTTTCAAGGTGGAAGTAAGCAGTGACGAAGCAAGCTGGACGGAAATATACACTGTCTCGGACAACAGCGGCGGCGTAACCGATGTTGACCTTGCCAGTACGGTCAACGCGAAGTTTTTCAAGATAACCTATACGCAAACCGTGCAAAGCGGCGATGAACGCGGCCGCCTGGCGCATTTGGAAATTTACCCGTGGGCGCACGATTACGGCGTGGAGGAGCCGAATGTGAACATCGCGACTTCGGCCAACGTCGCGGCGGCGACCGCCAGCAGTACACACGAGAGTTTTGCCCCGGATAAAAGCATAAACGGCACAGACCTTGACGGCAACGGCGGCCCCCTGACGCAGCCTGACATATACTACGAGGGTTGGACTTCCAGAACACGTAGTGACGACACGGATATCTGGTTTAAGCTGGAGTTCAGTGAGGCGAGGCAAATAGGCCGCTTCCGCATGGTGCACGANNGCGAAAACAATGACAACAACAACCCCAAAGCGTTCAAAGTTGAAGTAAGCGACGACGATCTCAACTGGACGGAAATATACTCGGTCGCGGATAACGCCGGCGATAGCACCGGCAGGGTGACGGATATTGATTTAGGGTCACCTGTTACCGCGAAATTTTTCCG
>DOMW01000016.1 GCA_003510345.1 Clostridiales bacterium
TTGCATCGACCGTTTCCCCGAAGCGTGACAGCGGCTCAAACGGTAGCACGCCCATAGATACGGGCGAAAGCCCGCGCAAAAGATGCAGCATGGTGGTATTGCCCGTAATCACCCCGTATGTGGCCTCGCCCACGCTTATCCCAGCCTCTTGTAAAACGTCCGCCAACATACCGTTAAGCTGTGTTGTGATTGCCTGGCGCAGGGAGGAAAGCCCGTCTTCCCGGTCCCCGCAGTATTTGATGCGCGAAATCACATCCAGCCCAAACTGCGTCTGGGCGTTTAGCGCGCTTTTTACGCCTAGCAGTTTGGAATCGCCGAGTGAGTAAAGATAGACCACTACCGTTGTCGTGCCGATATCCGCCACAAAACCNNCCCGCCTTGTCCGGCGTATGCGCGGGCAGGCCGGCGGCGGTTAAAATGCGCATATTCTCATTGTGCGCGGCAACCCCCCCGCTGCCCGCAGCATATTTTACACATGTTTTATTCGGGCATTTTCCAAACAGGCATTCCCCGTGGCAAACTTCATTCTGCATACCATTTCCTCCTGTATATCGTTGCCATTATTCACAAATTATTCATGTTTCATTCACTCTTTGTTAAAATCCGCGCGTTATAATACAAACATAGAAACACGGTATAACTGCTGAGCAATCGGCGTTATTACATAGAATATACTTCCAACCCCTGGGAAAACCGCCGGACAACCGGCGGTTTTTACCGTTTTATGCCATCGTATGCGGCAGGTCCGGGTTTATGTGGACGATCACATCCGCCACCTCCGGCCTGTTTTTGAGCAGCTCGTTCTCCACCATTTTGGCGATCGCGTGGCTCTCCATCACCCGCATATCCCGGCTCACCGATATTTTCACAACCAGTATACACGCGGCCCCCACCGGTTTTGCCACGACGCTGTCTATGTGGTCGATGCCGGGCACCCGCATGATTTCGAGTTTATATTCTTCGAGCGCGTCGCTGTCCGCGTTCGCGTCCATCAGCACATTGCCGGCGTCTTTTATGATGGCGCACCCCGCGACGGCGATCCAGCAGGAGATGCCGATGCCCACCGCCCCATCCAGCCATAATACGCCGTACAAGCCTGCAAGCACCGCCATAAGCGTGCCCGCCGTCACAAAGATATCGTTCCTGTGGTCTTGTGCGTTTGCGCGCATCAGCAGGCTGCCATATTTTTTTGCCTTGCCCCGGCAATAAAAAAACAGGGCGGTTTTAAGCCCTATCGTCATGGCCGCGACAAGCACGAGCCATGCGGAAAACTCTGGCTGCGCGCCTTCAAAAAGCGCGCCCGCCGAGCCGATCGCCGTGTACACCGCCACCGCCACCATCGAGAACCCGATGATCATAGACGCGATATACTCCGCTTTACCATGCCCGAACGCGTGGCCTTCATCTTTTGGCCGGGCGGCATAGATACTGCCGAGAAGCGTGACGACAGACGCAAAAACGTCGCCCATGCTGTTGAAGCCGTCCGCGATCATGGCCCTGCTGCCCGCTGTGTAGCCGATGACGAGCTTCATAACCAAAAGCGCTATATTTACCGCGATCCCCGCCGCCGCGATCCTTTTTCCGGCGGAAAACCGGTCTTCCCTTTTCTGAATCTGGTTCATACGCCTTTTTGAAGCGGTTTCGCCTCACCGCGTTTTACAAACAGCATCATGACGAGCGCCGCCGCAAACCCCACCGCCGAGTATAAGAACAACATCTGGTAATTCCCCGTCATCTGCCGCAGGACGCCGAATAATATGGGGCTTATGACAGAAGCCGAAAAAGACGCGATGTAGTAAAACCCGGTGTAAAGCCCTGTCGTTTGTTCCGTCCCCATATCCACGACCATGGGGTAAGAATTTGTGGCGACGGTGGACCAGCAAATGCCCGCCAGTATGAGCAACACCCATATAGCCGGGATGCTCGTCGTGAAATACATACGGACGAACGTCACGATAATGCCGACGAGCGCCACCATGATCGTTCTTTTTCTGCCGAACTTCGTGCCGAGGATGCCCGCCGGTATGGCGAATACCATATACATCAGCGAAAAAGCGCCCAGCATAATGGAAGCGTCTCCCGCCGTAAGCGCCGCGCCGCCCGAATCTACGAGCGCGTTTGTGGCATAGAGCGAGAAAAATGTTTCCACCGCGCTGTACGCGATAAACCAGAACAGAATCGCCAGCAAGATCGCCATCATGCTTTTCAGGATTTTGGAACGCTCGGCCTTGGGCAGGCTGCGCAGCGACATTTTCTGTTCTTCCTCAAGAGCAAGCCTTTGCGCAAGGGGCGGTTCCTTTACGGACAGCCGCAGCACGGCAAGCGCCCCCACCATAATGGCCGCCGTAATGATAAACGGCAATTGCACACCGCCCGCGTTAAACAACATGCCGCCCGCTACAAAGATCACCAGCGTACCCAGCCCGCCCATCAGGTTGATCACGCCGTTGGCTTTGCTTCTGAGCGGCGAGGGGGTGAGGTCGGGCATGAGCGCGACCACCGGCGCGCGCCAGGTAGACATCACGAAGTTAAAGAGGATCACAATCACCATCGTTGTGACGAGCGTGGGCGTCATGGGGATCAGCAGCAGCAGCACGGCGCAAATGGGAATGCCCAGCGTGACGAACGGCATTCGCCTGCCGCTTTTAAATTTGCTTTTGTCGGACATATTGCCAAAGAGCGGCTGGAAGACGACGCCGAAGATATTGTCGATCGTCATGATCGCGCCGATCCAAACGGTATTGCTGATGTAGCCCTCTAATATAATAGGCACGTAGTTGTTGTAAACGGCCCACGCGATCGACGCCGCCAGAAAACCAAAACCAATCAGGAATGTTTTTTTAAAATCAAGCTTCATGGTATCCTCCTTGTATGTAAGAAACGGGTATCATGGTCAAAAACAACTTGATGCCACTTCATTATAATTCACCGGGGCTTCATTTACAAATATAAAATGGGCGAATATGAAACGAATTGCGCGGCATGTGATTTTTCTCCGCCCGACCGGATTAGTATTTGTGCACTGGTACATGTATATGATACAATACATATCGTCCTATATTGTTACGAGGCAGCAAAGGGGGTACGCAAGCGCAATGTTATTCAGTTCCATGATCTTTTTGTGGGCGTTTTTACCTGTTGTATTTGTTTTGTACCGCGTAATCAAAAACAACACTGTACGTAACTATCTGCTACTGA
>DOMW01000001.1:0-395 GCA_003510345.1 Clostridiales bacterium
GTGGTTATGGCCGCGCCTTCGCCAATCACGATCGCGGGGTCGGGCGCGCCGCCGCCCTCAAGCGTGATATTTTGGAGCGTCAGAATGACATCCGCGCTGAGCGGTTTAAAGTGCGGGAGGTTCTCCACAGCCGCGCCTTCTTCCGCCGGGGCAGCGCCCGTCATCACGATGGGCACCGACGGATCGCTGCTTGTGATCGTGATGCTCTTGCTCACAGTCACCGTTTGGGTAATAGCGCCCAAAACAGCGGGGTCGGGGTTGACCGAAAGGGTGCTCCCCTCAGTTACGGCGTCGCTTTCAATAAACGCCTGCAGATCCGCCCACGCACCGTTATACGTGATGGGTTCCTGCGGCTGTGCCGCCTCCGCCGCATCAGGTAAAACGGGTTCGCCTAA
>DOMW01000001.1:568-5440 GCA_003510345.1 Clostridiales bacterium
TGGTTTCCTCCGCCGCCATAACAGGTATGGCCGAGAACAGGAAAACGACAAACAGGATGACCGCCGTCATCACGATCGCCCGTCTATATTTCTTGTGTGTTCGTAGCATAGTAGTATTCCTTTCTTTCTTTTCGTGATAGTTCCATGCGAATGCTTCTTTTTCAGAAGCGCACAAACAGCGCATTACACAAATAATGTACCCTCTTACATATATTACCAAACACTTTTGCAATATATCTTCCACTTACTTTGTATAACAAAAAAAGCCGCCCTTTTTAGGCAGCTCTTTTAGTTGCTTTATTATATTACTTTTACTTGGGATTGCTTAGCCTAAATCCCCACAGCTGCCATTTGCGCGAGCACCCTATCTGTTCTCGCCCCCGCATCCGCGCCGGTCCACTTTTGCAGCGGAAGTTCGGAGACGATGCTTCCGTCCTTCGTGAACAAGACCCTGTCGGCGCGGGTGGCCACTTTCGCGTCGTGCGTCACGAGCAAAATTGCCGTACCCTCCCTGTTGATAGCCGCCAGCAGCTCCATGATCTCCTCCGCCGATTTGGAGTTGAGCGCGCCGGTGGGTTCGTCGGCAAAGAGGATTTCCGGATCGTTCATCAGGGCGCGGCAGATGCCCGCCCGCTGAAGCTGCCCGCCCGAAACCTCGGCGGTATCCCTGTGTTCCAGCCCGCCAATGCCCGTTTTATTCATCAGTGCCTTGGCTTTTTGTGTGAGCCCCGCCTTGCCTTTCTTATTTTCCCGCACGGCGGGGAGGACGATATTGTCCAAAATATTGAGATTTTTCAGCATAGTGGGCTGCTGGAATATAAAGCCCATTTTTTTCCGGCGCACATCCGCAAGCTCGTTTTCGCGGAGCTTGGATAATTCGGCGCCTCTGAATTTCACCGACCCGCCCGTGATGCCGTCCATGCCCGAAAGTGCGAACAGCAGTGTGGATTTTCCCGAACCGGACGGGCCCATCACGGCGACGAATTCACCGCTTTCGATTTCTACATTTACCCCATTCAGCGCCTGCGCCTGCTCGCCGCCGCGCCCAAAAGTTTTTACGATATTTTTGCCTTCAATTATTTTATTCATTTTGTTAAGCCTCCTTAATATGTTCAGAAATTTTTACCCGGCGAATGTCCGCCGACCCCAGCAGTGTGGCGACGTACACGCACAGCGCCAGCAGCAGCGGGGAGAATACATACGCGAATAGCGGATTGATTTCAAAGTGGAATGTGGACGCGCCGAAGGACGACATCAAGGCTACCCCCACATACTCGCCCAGCGTATTTGCCAAAACCGTGCCCACGAGCACGCCTAGAACAAAGACTATGGCCGCGCGCAGCATATATTGCCTGCCGATACTCCTTGCGGTGAACCCCATAGATTTCAAGATCGCAATGGGGTACCTGTCCTTTGTTACCAGCATTTTGAGGAACAACAGCGTAACCAGCGCGGTGAGCAGCGCGGCGATGGCGATGGACGCGCCTCCTGCCTGCCCGATGGTGGACGCGACGTCACCGAACACCTGCGCGGCCATTTCATGTACCCCGGTGACACGGGCGGCGGGGAATTCCGCGCTGTATTGCGCCACCTTTGCCGCTGTTTCAGCGGGCGCATGCAGCGCCACCCAAACCGAACTGTTTAGGATATCCCCCTCTGTCGCCTCAAAGACGGCTTTCGCGGTCTTTCCGGCATTGGTGATATCCGTGTAAATGCCGCATACCGTCAGGCGCTTCTCCGCGCCGTCCACCATCAGAACAATTTCATCGCCTACGGATTTACCAAAGTCGTCGGCATACAGGGTTGAGATGGCAATTTCATCCGTTGTCTTTGGCTCCGCGCCGTGTGTGTAAGTAATAGGGAACACCTCATGGTCGCCCAGCGTCACCTGCATTCGTTCAACCGCGCCGTCTGCCGGCGGCATTTCAAACAGTCGCGTAGTCATCCACGCATATTGGGCTACGCTTTCATCCTGCGATATCCGGTTCGCTATCTCCGCCGAAAGGCCCCTCACATCCTGCGTCTGCGCGTTGGAAGCATACAAGGAGAAGTCCGACATGCCAATGCCCATGTTGGTGAAGAAATTTAGGGACGAGATGGTGCTGGAGATATTCTGCGGCACAACCATAATGAAAGAAGAAATTACGACCACCAGAAACATGGTGATATACAGTTTCTTTCGGGAAAGCACATCCTTCAGCGCCAGGAAAACATTCGGCGAGAGAACCCCGCCCGCCAGGCTAAGGCCCTTTGCAGATTTGGATTTTTCCTGCGGTGCGCCGAAGCGAACCGCCTGTGCCGCGGAGATTTTGCGGAAACGCCGGAGCACCCCGGAGACATACAGCATGACGATCAGGAAAATTGCCGCCGCGCCCGCAAGGCCTGCCAGCGCCCCGAAGGCTTCCTGCCCGCTCACGCCCAGATACAGCCGGATGTTTTCCATAAGCGGTGTTTGCACCGCGAAGGAGAGCAGGAACCCGAGCATGGCGGCGATGGCGGCAAGCGCGCCGTATTTCGCCATATACAGCTTTTTAATATCCGATACCCGCAGCCCGACCGCTTTTAACACGCCGATTTCGCGGTAGTCTTCCTCGATCTTCGCCAGCAGCGTAAAGCGTATGCACAGAAAAGCTACGATAATGACAAGGATGCTGATGAGCGCCAGTACAGCGATCATCATGCCGTTCTCAATTCCGTTTATCATCCTGACCAGCGGGTATGTGATGGCTTGCGGGCCGTTAGCGGGCATTCCTGCCGCGATATAGCCCGATTCAAATGTGGCGGATGCCGACGGGTCAAACAGGCGGAACTCGATCAGGTATTCCATAATCCCCAGATTCCGTAGTTTTTCAAAGTCGTTTTCACTGACGAGAAAGCGTTTGGAGTTTGCCATTGCGGGGTTCATCATGCTGTCGCGCAGAAAACCCGCGACGGTCAGTTCAACGCCGTGAACCGTGACAGTATCACCCACCTTTGCGCTCCCCGTCTTCATATAATACAGGGGAAACCAGACTTCCCCATCCACCGGCTGAATGATGTTTCCCTCCAGATCCAAAAGGAAATCGAACGACTCACTCTGTGTGGAAAAGCCGTTATCCTGTGTGCTCCACGCCAGATTATCACCTCCAACGGCGATCTGCGCGCCCTCTATGTTCAGGTATTCCAGCACCTGCCAGCTCTCTACATTAGCGTTGCTTTCGGCGAATTGCTTAACCTGGGAAATATCCACGTTCCCGGCGTGCATACGCGTAAAGTGCGCCGTCTTTGCGGCAGCCAGCATATTGTCGATAGCGCCGAACAGATTGACCGTTAAATTCGCCGCCAGTGAAACCAGCATTGCTGAAATAAGGATAAAAGCGGTGATGGTCACGGTAATCAGTTTGGTTTTTCGAATATCATTTTTGATAAGCTTATTATACATATTTATACCTCTCAAAATTTAGGTAGTTTTATAACAAACATTTTTGTGTAGGGCGCGGGAGCGCCGGACAGAAACACTTTGCCCCCGTGCTGCTCCGCCACCTTTTTCACAATGGCCAGCCCCAGCCCCGTTCCGCTGCCGCTGCTTCTTGCATCACTGCCGGAAATAAAAGGCTCAAACAAATTCTCGGCAATGCCCTGCGGTATGGCCGCGCCGCTGTCGGCAATTTGAATCGTGATTTGGCCGGCCTCCTCGCGCAATTCCACGGATAGCAAACTGCCCGCCGGGTTGTGGCGAATCGCGTTTGTCAGAAGGTTGCCGACGGCGCGGTTCAGTTCCAGCGCGTCCACTTCGCAGAATACGGGTTCGTCCGGCAGCCGCAGGTCTAGCTCCATCCGCTTGTCTTCCATTTCGCCAAACAGGGAAGCGCAGGCCGCGCGAAGCAGTTCCGCTAAATCGGTCCGGGCTGTTTTCATTTGGTATTGCGGCGCACCCAGTTTGGAATAGGAGAGCAGCCTGTCCAGCAGTTCGTTCATTTGTTCCGATTTCGCTTTGATGGCAAGCTGATACTCCCGCTGCTTGCCCGCATCCTCCACCATGCCGTTTGCTAGCGCTCCGGCGTAGCCCGATATCGTCGTCATAGGCGTTTTCAGGTCGTGCGCGATGTGGGAGAATAACCGCATCCTTTCGTTTTCCATCGCCACGCGTTTTTCCTCGGAGCCCTTGAGCCGGTGTGCCATTACGTTAAAAGAATCCCGCATTTCTTTGAATTCGGTCTCCGTCTCAAAATCAAGCCGTACAGACAAGTTGCCGCTTGCAACCTCCCGGAAGCCTTCCGCCATGCGCCCTGCCGGGTAGGAAACCTTGCGGCTGATGCTGTGCGCGAAAAGTGCGACGCCCGCGCCATACACCGCGAGCTGCACCACAACCCACAAAACAGTCAGCGAGGCTTGCCGGGGTTCCATGCCCGCCGCCATATCGGGAATTCTGTCATACAGGATAACCGCATCCCCGCCGCGTACAAACGCGCGGAATAGTTCCTCTAACAGACCGATGGCAGCTTCTGTTCCGACAAAGCAGATGATAAAGCGGATGACTACGGTTCGCAGTATGCTGTGTTTTCTCTTCATCTTTGCGCCTCCAGCCGGTACCCCAAACCCCGCACTGTTCCGATGGATGCCCCGCAACCTTCCGGCAGCTTGCCGCGCAGCTTGCTGATGGCGACCATCACCGTGTTGTCATCCACTATGGTGTTTTCCTGCCACGCGGCCTCATAAATCTGTTGCTTGGTGAATACGCGGCCGGGGCTNNAACAGCTTCATCATGTTAAACTCCGTGGCGGTGAGAGGGATGTTCTCACTGCCGAAGCGCAGGATGCAAGCCGAGGTATCCAGCGCCAGGCCGCCCGCCATCAGCAAGCCCGCGCCGCAATCTGCGGGCTGTGCGCCGTG
>DOMW01000109.1 GCA_003510345.1 Clostridiales bacterium
CCCATGTCGGAGAGCCTCACCACGCCTCTGGCGGCGGCGGGCTATGTTTTTTCCATCCTGGTGATGATATTTCTGCCCCGCATTGTGGTGTGGACGGAGCGTGTAACCGTGAGCGTCGCGCTGCTGTGCGCGGTGTCATTGTTCCTGCCATTATCGCCGGAATTGTTTTTGCTGTCGCTTTACATACAGTTCTTTTGCTGCTGCTTTATGATCGGATTTGAAACAGGGATAATCGTCAATCTTCTTTCTGAAAAGACCGCCCTTTTGCATGTTACGGTCGCATACGCGCCTGCTATCTTAATACCCGCGCTGTTGCAGAACGATTTTATCAAAACGCCGTTCTGGATATTCCGGCTGTTCGCCGTAATCGCCTGTGTTATGCAGATGTATTTTTACTTTAGGCTTCCGGGCAAGTCTTGGCCGCGATATGTTAAAAAGACGGATAATCT
Source organism: Clostridiales bacterium (assembly GCA_003510345.1). GTDB lineage: Bacteria > Bacillota > Clostridia > Christensenellales > Christensenellaceae > UBA5399. The sequence continues at coordinate 450 of DOMW01000109.1, forward strand.
TGTCTGCCCCAAGAATCTTTTTGCAGGGGTCTATTTAATGGTGGGACTCACCGCCTTAATGACCTTGTTTTCCATTTCTATTTCGGAAACTATAGCGCATGGCGTGTTTACAACATTTTTATCAAGCGCTTTTTACTGTATTTGCGTATACTCATTGTGGAGATTCAAAGGGATTAACCCGATACGCTGTGCTTTTGTGTTAATCGGGATGTCCGCGCTTGGATTTGTATTCGCTATCGCCCTGCCTTATATTCCGGCGCTGTCGCTACCGGCCTGCATCTTGCTTGGGGCGGGTTTTACTGGTCTTGCGATTCAATCGTTTTACGGCGTCCTAATGGCGAAACGCTATCCATCGCGGTTCATCGCTGCGGGGTTTATCGGGCTTTGCCTCGTCGCAGTCTTAGTACATGCTGTTCTGCTGGAATTGCTGCGGGATAGCCCAGTTCTAATGCATACAGCCTATCTTGTGGTATCTGTGGCATTGGTTGTGATATTCTTCATGGTCATGCCGTATCTGCTCTACACATTTCGCGGAAGGACGCTCCAAGATATTATCGGGATTGTCGCGGAGGAAACGGACGAGGGCGAAACCGCAGCAGCAGAGTCCGTTTATATCAAGCAAGCTGCCTCAGTTATTGAACCGGAGCAGGCCGAAGCCGCCGCGTCGATGGATGACAACCCTCACGCTATGCGGATGAAAAACCTGACGCGGCACACCTTTTCTGATCTGACTCCGAGGGAATATGAACTTGCCGACTGTATCATGCGGGGGCTGCACAGGGCGGAAATTTCGCGGGAAATGGGAATCAAGCCGGACACTATCAGCAAATACCGCAAGTCAATTTACAGCAAATTAGGAATTTCCAAGCAGCATGAGTTGTTTGCGCTGGCCGAACAGCTTGAGCGAAATCCTGCTGATAAATGAAATATTATCCCCGGCAGGCTGGGCAGACGGGTTGCTTATTCTCTGGAGCGCAATCCTCACATACCGTCTTGCCGCAGACCGTACATTTTCTAAAGGTGACGAGCGCCTCCCTGTTTGCCCGCTCATAGGCGTCCTCATGCTCGGATTCCCAAATCAGCTTTTGCGCCTCGGTAAAATCTTCAACCCTTTCCGGCGCGTCCGGCACGGAAAACGGAATAGGTACGATTCGATATTTTGCGCCGCAATAATCACAATAGAACATAAACTGGAATTTCAACGCGCCGGATAAATCGTCAATCTTCTTTGTTACGCTTGGAAGTCTGCCGCCGTTTTCCATTTGCCCCGTATCCTTTCTACATATTCTTCGGCGGCGCTGACGGACTTGGCACATATTTCAGTTCCGCCGCCTTATAACCTTTCCTCTTTACGGGGCGCACACGGCGTTTGCAGCCGACGCAGCAAATTCGCGCCATATCCCCGTCACGATCCTTTTTATAAACCGTGCATTTATCGCAGACATAGCTTCCGCACATGGGGCATAGAAAAAAATGATCCAGCGCCTCATAGTTAGCACGCTCAAAGGCTTTCGCGTGTTCTTGACGCCATAGCAGCTTTCGCAGCCGTTCCCCCTCGGCAGTATCCGGCGGCGGCCCCCGGTCGGCGCATTCCAGAGGCGTTGCGCTGAATACCTCTCCGCAAACATCACAGTAGAAATCAAAGCGGAAGGTTTTTTCGTCCGACCTGTCGCTGTATTCTCGGGTGTAGGATTTGAACACATCTTCACCGCCTTTCACGCGCACAGCTTCTTCTACCCTTAAATTTTACCTCCCAAAGCCCGTTTTGGCTACCTAGTAGTTCTACTAGGTTTTACGGTTTTAAGCGGTTTTTCGCAAAAAAATACCCCGCGAGTTTTCTCGCGGAGTGTTCATGGCTTACTCTGTTCTCATTTTTCCTCGGGCTGCTCGGTGACGCCGAACAGACTGAACAATTCGGCGCGGCTGTTGATGCCGAGCTTCTTATACAGATTCGCAACATGAAAATTGACGGTGGATTCCTTGATGGAAAGCTCTGCGGCAATCATGCGGGAAGTATTGGCCGCCAGCATCCGAACGGCGATCTCTTTTTCGCGCCGGGTCAGGTTATATTTTTCAAAGCGGTCAGCTTCGTTGATTTTCTCCCGAAGTATCTGCATGTCGCTCTTGTGTAAATCGCTTAACCATATCGCAGAAAACAGGTATTTATAACTGTGTGGACTGGTCATCAGAAAGCCTGTAACAATGACAAGTACATAAACCAGCGTAGCATACGGAAGATATTGCGGGAAAAACGATTCCACGACCTCATCCGATACGGTCGTAATGGGTGAGAGGATGACAAAAATAACGGTGCATTTTTTTAGCAGCCTATAGCTGGCAAACCGACGCTGGGCGCAGGCAAGCATGTATAAGCTGACCGGCCAGCCGAGATTTGCCAGACCGCCTAAAAAATAGTATGGCGCGGCCGTTCCGAACTGTGGAGCGAAAATTGCGAAAACAGCCGTCAGAATCGAGAATAAAAAGAAAAGGTTCCATATGTGCCAGACGCTCTGCCTGAGCAACACAAGCACAGCCACAAAAACCAATCCCGAGATTGCTCTTCCAACGGGATACAGGACAGAATTGCTTTGCTGACCGATATACGTCAAGCCCGAAATATAGCCGTCGATAGCAAAATAGGCGATCATATACGCAAGCGCCCAATAAAGGCCTCTCTCGTCGCTTGTACTGGATTCTTCCTTTACATCGAAATCCCGCTCCTTGAATTTAAGCAGGCAGAGCGCCATTGCGCCGAATATAACAATCGGAAAAATATGCGTCACCAATATGCCGGTTGTATTCAAAGAGTGCAGTGCGGTAACCACAGCCGCCGGAAAGACTGTAACAATCATGCCGACTACGCGCTCGGCATTGTTAGCGGCAAAAGCGTATCCGCAGCGGGCGCCGGCCGGTCACAAAGCGCACTTCAGCGTCAATGTCTTCCAGCACGTGGGAAACGCTCTGTTTCGGACGGCCGAGGAAGTCGTACTTGAAAT
>DOMW01000055.1:0-8091 GCA_003510345.1 Clostridiales bacterium
TGTCAATAAAGGCACGACATCTGCGGCGTCATCGCATAACCACGCGATCTCGGCGAATCGGTTATTCTGTCTCGCCCGCGTGGTTATGCGATTCCTTGCACCTGGGCCTTTCTTGACAGCCTGATCGAAATGCTAATAAAGGCACGACCCAGTCGCTGCCCTTACAGGTTTTCTTTTGGTACAGCACCGGGCACGGCTCAGCAGCAGCACAGCCACGGGCAGAACATGTTACTCCCGAGGCACCCGAGGCACGCGCAGCACGCGCAGATCTTGCACATCTGGCTGTTCATGCGCACGCCCTGGTTGTCGTCGCCAAAGTCCGCATACATACCGGCGGACTGCGTCATTGCCCGCATGGCGTTTTCATATTCCTTGTTTCCCGGCTCCATCTGGTAGGCCCGCCTGAAATGCTGCCCCGCGCCGTCGTACCAGCCACGCCTTAAAAGCACCACGCCCATCAAGTAATGCCACTCCGCCGGGTGTTCCTCCATTTTGGAGAGAAGCGCTTCCGCCTCGCTGATGGCGCCCCGCTGAATAGCCGCCCGCACGGCGGTAAACTGCGGCGCGCCGCTCCAGTTATAGTTGCCTTGCTTTACTTTGGTCACCATGTCGTAGGCGGCGTTTACCTGCTTCAGTTTTTCCGCGGCGGCGGCTTGCTCCCTGCTGCCATGCGCAAACCTGTCCGGATGATATTTTTTCACCAGTTTTCGGTAGGCTGATTTGATTTCATCTTCCGAAGCGTTTTGGTCAACGCCCAGCACTTGGTACGGGTTCATCCACGTTTCCTTTTTCCAGCACCTGCCGCGTCCTTTCTTTGAGGCCGTGGCAAATGATATTTTGCAATATATTGCGGTTCTTTTTAAGTTCCAGCCGACGGAGCGATTCCATCGCGGTGGAAAGCGTGTAGTTGAAGTTAAACCGTACTTCCTCTTTTACTTCGGGCGGCGGCGGCCCCGAAAGGCCATATTTATTTACGAATACGTTATATTCGTTCTTCTGTATGTCGCGCTCAATGTCGTCGAACGCGTCCACAAGGTACACCCATCTGCCCATGCCGTAGCCGATCTCATACAAGATATGCGACTGAAGCACATCGAGGTCCATCAGCATATTTCCCCAAAGCCGCGCGTAGGTATCCGCCATTTTGTCCGTATCGGCGCACCCGCCTTGCTCAAGGGCGCGCAAGTCCCGTTCCGTTTCATCCACCATTTTCGCGATGCGCGGGATACTCGCCTGCGCCTTGCGGCGCGCCTTTCGGTAAAACGGGAGCCGCAGCCGCGGGGAGAGCGCCTTACTGTCGTGCGCGTCGTCCCGTATTTTGGCATACGCGAGCAACAGATTCACATCCGCGGCGTATTCGGCGGAAAGCGATGAAACGGTCTGTCTCTTTTGAACGGGGTGCAGCATACATTTGCATGGAGCCACATCCGTCTCGTCATACAAAAGACTGTCGCCAAGTAAATAGAGGAACGTGCAGTCGTAATTTAAAACGACGCTTTTTGCGTATTTCCGTTTGAGCTCTTTGCACAGGCCGCAATAATACGCCCGGTACAGCTCATATTCGCGGACTTTCAGCTCGCATATGAGTGGCGTCACATATCCAAACATAGAGTCATTATAGCACTATCTTTGGCCTGTTTCCATAAAAAACGCCGTGTTCTGCCGTATTTTGTTAAGAATTAACACTTTATTCATATTCGCGGGGAAAGCGGAACGACCGCGCCCCAATGGGAGATGCAGGGAGTGCAGCTTTTGCTGAACGCGAGGTGGGCAAGCCGCTGCCTCTTGCAGCGCGGCGAACCCGCAGCAAATAAGTTAATTTGTTCTAAGATCAATCTTTGCGCTTTTCTTCTGAAAGTTCCTCCGGCAGATTTTTGCAGATGGCTTGATCACGGGAACGATTATCCCGCAGTCGCTTTTCCCTGTGTGCAATAAAAATGAGGAGAATGATGCCGGCAACGGTAAAGACCGCGCCAATGTAAAGCGATTTTGGCTCGAACCTGAATTCGACGATATGCTCACCCGCCGGTACATATGCCCCCTGCGTTACGCCATTCACAAGGTAGTTTTCAACCTTTTCCCCGTCCACATAGGCGTTCCAACCAGGATACATGGATTGCGCATGGTTGATAAACACCGTGTTCTGCGCTTGTACAGCCGCCTTGACACTGTTGTTCTTCCATTCTATGAGTGCCACGGCAACCTGCCCTACATCTGTTTGCAGTATTTCCGGCGCATTTTCTATATAGCTGGCGGCATTGACATCAAGCGGAGAATACGCGGTCATATCGCGGACATACTCTGCGGCATTGATCACAGGCTTTGCATTTTTATTTTCATAGATAAGCATATCTTCTGTATCAATCAAGGTACCGTACACCTCTTCAAAGGGTACGGATGTATCTCTCGCTCCAACCATGACGTCATTTTTCACGATATGCCGGTTGGGGTCAGCAATATATTTTATTGAAGAAGCCGAAAACTCTGCGTTCCTGCTTAAAAGATTCATGCTTAAATCGCCTGGCATTCCCGCCCACGGTAGTTCCAGAAATTTATTTGCTTTCTGGTCTTCAAAAGTCAGGGCCGCATTGTACGTACTGAATTGGTGATGCATGCCGGAACTGTGGGCGAATTCCATCATCCCCAAACCTTGCGGATTGTACATTTCTTCGGGAATTACAGAAGCAATAGAGCGGAATTGACCGGAATCTTCCTGCGCTTCAATAACATCCACCGCACTTACAGGTTTGCGTTTTAAACTCTCATAATAGTCAAATGACCCGGGGACTTGTGTACTGAATCTGCCGATATCCAATATGGATAGTACCCCCAAAGAAACCGCAAGAATAGCGAATGCGTGTTTGCGCGTATAAAAGAATTTCCAATAGCAGTAAACGGCAAGAACGCCAATAAGGCACAGACAGAAAATGATCGTGGGTAAAAACACCGAGAAACCAGCGTAATATGTTTTCATTTCTTCGCTTGCCATAGGCAAGGCTGCCACCGCTTTCACAATAACCGTTACCAAGATAAAGACCGCAAACATCACAAGACTGAATTTAAGGAGCCGTTTTGCTTCTTTTCTGTCTTGCAATTTACTTAAAATACACCCAAAGATAACAACCGCAAAAAAAATGTAGATAAATATCATCCTTGACGGTACGCGAAATGAACCAAGCACCGGGATTTTCCACAACAGCACACGCAACCCAGGAATATTTCCTGCCATACAATAAAGGAGCGATAGTATAATAAAAATTATAAATACACGTATCTTTTTGTCTTTTAAGTAAAAAATCAACGCGTATATCAAAAAACATGCGACAATCACACCAAGATAGATTTCAATATCTATCCCGGTAGACTTGAGTGCATTTTCAAAAGGCATCTGTAAATTGCCTCCGAACAATGTTGGAAACAGGATCATGGGTAGTATTCGGTAATCTATAGACAGTACGGAAAAGAAATCGAGTGTTACCTCCGCACGGCCGGTTTGCAGAACCAGTTCCGCCAGTGGAATAAGTTGTACCGCGGCTAATAACAGGGCTGCGCCTATCCAAAGAAAAATGTCCGCAATGTTCCGTCTCAGACGCCCTTTGCTTTTATCTATAAAAATAATTAAATATAAGAACACAAAAATGGAAGAATATAGCATTACCTGCGGAAAACCCGCGAAAAACTGGATCGCCATCACGGCGGAAGAAAAAAGCAACTGACTTCTCTTGCCTGTTCTGATATACCGTTGGACAAAAAACAGTATCAACGGCAGCCAAATAATAGTTGAGTATACGTTTTGGTGAGTCACGCGGGAGCCACTCAAAATTGTGCACAGCATGAAAACCAAGCCTGCGGCAAACGCGGCAATGCGGTTTTTCTGCAGCTCACCCATATAAAGGAACATGAAAAAACCGGCGCAGATCAGATTGATCATATGGAACACACTACCAAAGACATTGATTGGAAGAAGAAGTGTTAAATATGAAAATGGCTAGAAAAAGGATGTCTGCACATCCGCCGCAAACGGCACACCCAACATACTGAATCTATTCCACAGGGCAGGGTCGCTTTCTAAAAAACTTTGTGCCTGTAAGCTCTTTATGTTAAGATACGACATCCCATCACCCGGCGTATTGACCAAACCACTCAAAAGTTGCGCTCTCTCGAGAATCAACGCAACCAGAAAATAGATTGCAAGCGCTAAAAGCGGATATAACTGATCCTTTTTTATGGGGCATCTCCTCAAGGCATTCATCGCTTCCACCCGTCCTTCCAACTATCGGTTGTTTTCAATTCGCGCCGCACCCGCCATTTTTTATCCCGAAGGATCAATATCGCGCAAATTCCGGCTCCTATAAAGGAAAGAATCACCCCCGGCCAAAAATAGGTGGGCATAAATTCCATTGTGATCGTGTGTTGCCCTTGTGGCACCACCACGCCGCGCAAGATCCCGTTTACCGGTATGATGGAAACGGGCGCCCCATCCACTTTCGCCGTCCATCCCGGATACCAGCTTTCATTGACGACTACCAATTGGTCATGCTCTAAATTGACTTCGATACTGAGATCATTCAGCCGATATGACGTATATTTGTAATCCACAGAACCATCACCCACCGGCAGCCCGGACGTAAGCGCAGCGTCCGCGGAATAAATATAGGCAGTTTCACGGGGATCAAAGGATACCTCCGGCGCGTTCATGAGCGTGGCGACCTCGCCCTCTTCCGCCGGCACAATGTTCGTGGGCGCGTAAACGGAAGGCATGATGTTCCGGTTTTCGTACACCGCGATATTCGTTTCTTCATTGACAAACACCAATTCTAAATCCGCCCGGCGCGATTTTGACTGCACGGGATAAACCTTACCCGACGCGGAGGTGCCTGTTAAGGACCAGATCTGTAATGTGCTTCCCATGCCATCCGCATATGTAATTTCAACCGTATCCGGCGCTATGCCGGCCGGCAGGTCAAACTCCGCCCTGTACAAAAAGGCCGAAGTCGCTCCGTCACCCACGGGATTCTGCTGCGCAACAGGTGCCTGTTCATGCTGGATATTTGCCAACACATCGGGGTGATCATACATCATTTCAGCGGTATCAATACCTGCGCGTACCGGGAGCGTGACCTCCGTGCCGTCGAGAGAAACGATATGGATATTCGCGACGACTGCGCCCTGGGGCACCACCACCGAATTACCCAGCGAGGATATGATTGTAAATTTGGTCATATTCGGCATATCGAGATTCTCAATTTTGACGCCGACGCCGGCAGTGACAGCCATGCCGGATGTAACTTCACTACCTCCCACCTGCACATTTGCGGGCGCAATCACATACCGCTGCGACAGCATATTCATCACAGGGATGTTGAGCACCGCCGTTTGATCAAAGTAATCGCTGCCATTCCATACGCTGATATATTGTGCAGGCGCATAAGAACAATATCCATTTATGGAAGGAAGCTGCTCTGTTGCGTTTAAAGACGGCATAAAAAAGTAATAATTGGGCATAGGCGTATCGTAGAGCTGATAAAGGCCAAATCGCTCGCCTTGCTTCAGGTTGCTTTTCACATACTCAACCGCCGCATCCGGTTCGGGAAAGGGATCCGAACCATAGGCGTTATGAAGCCATTGCGGGCTGTTCACAAGCACCTCCACCGCGAGGAAAGCTACGACCAAAAACGGGACAGCCACGCGCAGTTTTGGCCGGGGCAATTTGCGGCAAAGCTTCACAATGACGGGAAACGCGCATCCGGCCGCGACGCAGAGCGCAAACGCCGTAATGGTCGTCCATCTGGAAATCACGCCCATGCTTCCAAACAGCGGAAGTTGGTACAGCATATGGGGAATTAGGGGAATGGCGTCTCCCATGGAGAATAATAAAGTAAGGCCGGCGGCCGCCGTAAAAAACAGCAAGTGGAATGATTTTCTTTCCCTGCGTCCGGCCAAAAAACCAAGCAAGATAACGGCCAGCGGAAGAATGCCAACATATAACTCTGACATGCGGCCTTCATCGGCAACGAATCTTTCATAATCGATGAATCCATCGGAAAGGCTGCGTACCGATAATCCCTGCATTTCGTAGGTGGATAAAAATTGTACGGCGATAACAAGTATGGCGACAGCCACTGAGGCCGCGGTGAAACCATAAACCAATAAGCGACTCTTTGCGGTTTCGCGGCAAAATATACCGCGGAAAAAAACATACAGCGTAAACAGAGCCATACCATAAAGGAATAGCTGCGGAAAGCCGGAAAAAAATAAAGCGGCAATGGCGATCGCGGTATAAGCGACATACCGGAGCTTACGTTTGATAAACCAACCCTCAAAGCAGAAGAATACATAAGGCAGCATAGCCATTGCGTTTTGGATCGTAGGATGCCCGTACCGGATCAGGAATGTTGCGCTGAGTGTGTAAGCGATTCCCGCAAATACCGCAGCGGCGCGGCCTTTCTTCAGCCGCCACACGAACAAATACATGCCAAACCCGGCCAGTACAATATGGAGCGCTGCGCTGAGTTTAAACGCCAATATGCCGGGGAACAGTATAAACAACCAGCTTGGGGGATAAAACAAGGAACCGTCGTTCTGCGCAAAAAAGGCAACACCGGAGTAATTATAGGGGTTCCAAAACGGGAACTGGCCGCTTTGTACAGCCTGACCGATAAACTCCCGCTGGGCATACCCGAGGCGGAGCGTGTCTCCCGCGTACACACCCATTGTTTCAGACGTGAAAAAGTTTTGCCAGTATGCCAAAATCGCCAGTGCTATAAAAAACACCAGCACCCAACCATGTTGCTGGAACTCTTTTTTACATGAAATAGTTTGCATGAATCACAGATTTCCCTTCTCTTGAATATTAACAAAGCAAAAACTTTTACATATGGATAAAATAAATTGCGCTACTACTATTTCGTGCCAAACAACCTGTCGCCGGCGTCTCCCAGCCCGGGCACGATATAGGCGTGGCTGTTCAGGCCTTTGTCTTCCGCCGCCACGTAAATATCTACATCCGGGTGTGCGGCCAGCACCGCCTTGATGCCCTCGGGCGCCGCGATGATGCACACCAGCTTGATATTCTTGCAGCCGCGCTGTTTCAAAAGGGAAATCGCGTCCGAAGCGCTGCCGCCTGTGGCAAGCATAGGGTCTAAGATAATGAGGTCGCGTTTTTCCACATCCATGGGGAGTTTACAGTAATACTCCACAGGCTTTAAGCTTTCGGGGTCGCGGTACAGGCCGATATGCCCCACCTTCGCGGAAGGGATCAGGTTCAGCACGCCGTCCACCATGCCCAGCCCCGCGCGCAATATGGGGATGATCCCGAGCGTCTTGCCGGAAATCACCTTTGTCTTTGCTTTGGTGATAGGGGTTTCGACCTCGATCTCCTTTAAAGGGAGGTCCCGCGTTACCTCATACACCATCAACATGGCGATCTCTGTTACAAGCTCGCGGAATTCCTTTACGCCTGTGTTTTTATCCCGTATCTTAGATACTTTGTGTTGCAGAAGCGGGTGATCCAGTATATGCGCTTTTCCCATGCCCTTATAACCTTTCCTGCTCAAGCTGTGTGATTTGGTCGATCCTGCGCTGGTGGCGTTCCTCGTTTGAAAAATCCGTAGCAAGGAAGATATCTATAATATCAAGGGCCAGCCCCGGCCCCACCACGCGGGAACCCAGCGCCACGATATTCGCGTCGTTATGCTCGCGCGTCGCGTGCGCGGAAAACGTGTCGTGTACATGGGCGCAGCGAATGCCGCTTATTTTGTTTGCCGCGATGGAGATGCCTATACCCGTGCCGCATATGAGCACACCAAAGTCAGCCTCGCCGCTTTGTACTTTTAACGCCACGGCCTTTGCGAACGGGGCGTAATCCGCGGGCTGTTCGCTCGTCGTCCCGCAGTCGACCACTTCCACCCCCCTTTTTTCAAGGTGGGATAAGATGTCGGCCTTTAATGAAAAGCCGCCGTGATCACAGCCGAAAGCAATTTTCATATAGTAGTATTTCCTATTCTAAAATGTATATTCACGCTCCAGCAGTTCGGCCAACCTTTCAGCCGCGCTTTTCAGCCGGACGGCGCATTCCCTGTATTCCTCTAT
>DOMW01000055.1:8104-9041 GCA_003510345.1 Clostridiales bacterium
TCCTTCGACAAAGCCTAAAAATGTGTGCATTTTGCCTGCGTATTCGGGCGCGATCACTTCCATTTGCTCAATATGCTCTTTGCTCATGGCAAGGATGATATCGGCCCATTCCGCCCACTCTTTTGTGAACTGCTCCGCGTCGTGTTTCTTTAAGGACAGCCCCATTTCTTCCATGACCTGCATCGCCTCGGGCGTGGCGTCCGCGTCTTCGCAGGCAAACGTTCCCGTTGATTCGACCTTCACGTTTCCGCGAAGATCGCTACTTCGGTCTATTACGTCGTCCATCAATGTCTCCGCCATGGGGCTTCTGCACGTATTTCCGGTACATACAAACAGCACGTTCATTTTAGCTCAAAGTCCTTCCTGCGGCTCACTTGCCCGCCGCCCTTAGAATACGGTTTTTTACCGCAAGTCCCATATCGTCTGTATAGTGAAACAACAGCACCCGGCACTTTTTGTCGTCCGCCAGCCGCAATTCAGAAAAAAGCGACCGCGAGACTTCGCGCATCCCCGCGCCTAATACGCGGACGTCTTTGCCCGCGTAAAGCGGCGCGCTTTTGGCGTCGCAAAAAATAACCGTTTTTTGGAACCCTTTATTATATTCATCATACCGTGAGTTTATCGTTTTCGCAACAGTTTTTTTGCTTCCCTCAAAAACGAAAACCGTTGCGCTGGGCGCGTAATGCCTGTATTTCATACCGGGTGAACGCGCCTGCTCGCCGTCTTCCAACCCACGAAGCACTGCGGGGTGCAGGGCGACGCCGCCGATGGCGTTTTCTAGCATCTCCGCTGTGACACCGCCCGGGCGAAGCAGCACCGGCGGGCTGGCCGTCATGTCCAAAACCGTGGATTCCACGCCCACATCGCACGGCCCACCGTCTATAATGAGCGGCACACGCCCCAGCATATCCTCGGCGGCGTGCTGCGCCGTGGTGGG
>DOMW01000252.1 GCA_003510345.1 Clostridiales bacterium
ATCGCCCTTTTTTACCGTGTCGCCCTGTCTTACATATACCTCCCCAATAACACCGGCGCTGTCGAAGTAATGCGGCGTGCCGTCCATGGCAAGCGCGCCCGCGCCATCCACCCCGGCGGTGATGTCGCCCCGCGACACCGGGTACTCGCGCAGCAGGGCGTCCGCGTCCTCTTCCGGTTTTGCCGCGTAAACGTTCGTGACGTATACAATAATCAATACCGCCGCCACCGCGATAGCGATGCCCGCCGCTATTTTCCTTTTTGGCTTCCTTTGCGTTTCCATAGTGCGCCTCCATCTTTGTGATTCTCCCATCATACAGAAACGAACGTTTGCGCAAAGTTAAGATTGTAACCATTTTAAGAAATTTTTCTTAACCTTCGCTTAACCGGGTGTATGCTAGTATGAAAATGTAAAGGAGAGAACGTGGTATGAAACTGCTCGTAATTGAAGACGAGGATGATTTGCTGGACACGCTTTTGTATGGATTGCGCAAAAAAGGCTTTGCGGCGGTGGGCATAAACGACGGCGCGAAAGGCCTGCGCATGGCGCAGACGGGCGAATACGACCTAATTGTGCTCGATTTGAACCTGCCTGGCATAGACGGGCTGGACATACTGCGGGAGATACGGCGGAACGACGCGCGCCAACGCGTACTCATACTGTCCGCCCGCTCGGATTTTTCGCAGCGTATAGAAGGGCTGGAACTGGGCGCGAACGATTATTTGGTGAAGCCATTCGATTTCGGCGAGCTGGTCGCCCGCATACGCGGCCTGCTGCGCCGCCGGTTCACACAGGATCCAGCGGTCATAACACGCGGCGGCCTGTGTGTGGATACGGCACGGCGGCAGGTGCGCGCGCGAAACGGCGTACATATTCGCCTCGCCGCCAAGGAATATATGCTGCTGGAATACCTGCTGGCGCATCGCGGGCGCGCGGTTCCGGCGGAAGAACTGATACTGCACATATGGCAGGATGACGCCGGGCTTTTTTCCAACGCCATAAAGGTACACATGAGCCAACTGCGTAAAAAGCTGCTGCCTTATACCGGCGCGGATTTTATCACTACAGTACGCGGCGCGGGGTATCTGATAGAACGGGATGATCAGTCATGATAAAAAAAATCTCGCTGCGCATGCGGCTGACGCTCTTCACCACCGCGATCATCACGGCAATCGCCGTCATACTCGCACTGCTTTCCACATACAACGCGCGCTATACAATCATGCTAGTTGAGACATTTGCCACTTCGGACAGGTCGGCGAATCTCGCGAACATGGAGCCGGCCGATACGGTGGTAGTTCCGCCAGATGAAGTATCTGCGTACGAGTATAATGAGCAATTCGCATTCCCGACCCAAACAGTTTATTCCACCGCCACAGAGCAGTTTAACGTACTCAACGTGCTCTACACAATCATCGTGATCGCGGCGGGCGGCGTCGCCACATGGTTTGTGCTGGGGCGCGCGCTTGCGCCCGTAAAAAAGCTGAGCGAAACGGTCGCGGGCATCAGCGAAAATGAACTGGACGTGACCGCGCTTGACGCAAACCCCACCAAAGCGGAATACGCCAAAGCACTGGAAGTGGTGCGCAACCAGACAGACCGCATGATAGGCATCGTGGACAGCCTGTTCCTGTTTTCCGCCACCAACGGGTATGAGCAGACGGACGATGTGGAACTGGAACTGTTAATGTGTGGCATTGTTGAGCAGCTTGAACGCCAAATACAGGAAAAAAATCTGACGGTAACTGTCTCCGGCGCGGCGCGCTGCGTCGCCAACCGGGCGATGCTGGAACACGCGTTCACCAACATTATAGAAAACGCGGTGAAATACAACCGGCCAAACGGCACAATTGATATTAACATCGCGGAGGATAAAAGCACCTGCCGCGTGGAGGTGCGCGACACGGGCATCGGCATACCGGCAGACCAGACGGATCGTATATTCGAGCCGTTTTTCCGCGTCGATCCATCGCGTTCACGCAAAACGGCAGGCGCGGGGCTGGGGCTTGCCATCGCCAAAAAGATGATCGAGGCACACGGCGGAACCATCGCCATAGCGCCCAACCCCGGGGGTGGAAGCGTATTTACGGTGACACTGCGCAATGTGGAGCCATGATCCGTAGGAGTGACTCTATGTGACGACCCGCGCAGAAAGAACGGATACTTTATCGTTATCTTGTTCTTTGCTTTGAGTCCGAACGTGCGGCGGGTATATTGGCTTATCATAACTCCGTAAGCATTCGATTCTATGAAGAGATGCCTCACTTATATTGTAGTGGCCTAAGAAGCTTGATGAATATTCCAGTTTTTTTATGAGACCATATTATTCATATATTATAAAGGAAGCAGTAATTTAGGACACATTTATAATCATATATTTGAGTATAATAATAGAGTAGGGTAAGTTTAGTGCGGAACGCCCGATGCAATATGCTGGAATTTCAGATCAGAAAACACCTTTTCTATCGGGATCGGTAGATCGCGCAGCTATTGATCAAATACACCATGGGGAATTATGACTGGAATCTTGTCATGTCATTGGGAAGATTCTTTGGTATTTCTTTTTGTATCTATTGACTCCGTTTAGTTGGACTAAACGTGGAACCCCGCTGCCGTGACCAGACGTAAAACCCCGAAACCGAAGAGAATCAGGTACGGAACACTGCTATTTAGTTTGGTTTCCGGCACTGGTAAAATTTGAACGGTCACAAAATATACGGTATAATATCTACAATGACATCAACAACTCCCGCCTGCTGCTTGAAAACGGAACGCTGACTTTTGCGCCAATTAAAGATGAGTGGCGGGAAGCGTTAAAATACATTCGCGGCCTGTATGACGAGGGACTGTATTCGCCGCTCAGCTTTACGCAGGACAATCAGCAGTTGAATCAAATGGCCAATGATCCCCGCGATCTGCTGGGCGCGTTTTTATCTCCGGGCATTACGCTAACCGTGCAGCAGAATTCCCCGGAGGTGTTGGAACGGTATGTGGGTATCGAGCCGCTCACGGGGCCGGAGGGCGTCAAGCTGTCCACGATTTTTACGCCCATGCCCAAACCAAACGGCGTTATCACCTCGGCGTGTCAGCACCCGGAGGAAGTTTTCAAGCTGTTTGACCTGATGCTCTCAGAAGAAGCCTGCCTTATGGGGCGCTATGGGACGCAGGGTGAGGATTGGGACTTCGCGGGAGACGGCGATGTCAGTATTTACGGAACGCCCGCGACCATCCGCATCATCAACCAACTCTGGAATACCACACAGAATAAACACATCTGTCAAATCGGCCCGTATGTATCCCGCCCCAGGTTTTCAAGCGGCGTCACATGGGACGGCAACACGACGGACGGTGAATATATGAACGCGCAGGCCGCACTGTTGTATAACGATCACGCGCCGGAGGAAACCATCGGGGCGCTGATTTTTACGCCGGAGGAAGAAGCGGCGATACGGGCATCGCGCTCCATGATAGACGCCCATGTGAAAAGCACGATTGTTGACTTTATCACCGGCAAGCGGGATATTCATGACGATGCGCAATGGGCGGAATACGTCCTGGAGTTTGAGGACATGGGCCTTGCGGCGTTTCTACAAACGGCGCAGGCGGCGTATGACCGGGTGAGGTGAACACTATTCGTCATTGCGGGCTTGACCCGCAATCCTCACGAGATTCCGGATCAAGTCCGGAATGACGAGTTGTCATTGGTGAAGTGAGCGGAGGTGAACGATGTATACGGTGTATTTTGTTGGCGATGACCCAAAGGTGTTGGATCACTTCAAAAGCAAAAGCGACTTGTTCGCTGAGTGCGGATTTGAAATATGCGGCACGCAGACAAACCCGCTGCTGGCGCTCACGGAAATCCGCGAGGCGAAACCCAACGTCGTACTCAGCGATTTGAAAATGCCGGAGCTATCCGGTATTGATTTATATAGAACACTGCGCGGCGACGCAACCACACCGATCTTTGTCATCGTCAGCGCGTACAGTGATTTTGCCGATGTGCGCAAGTTTCTTGCCGAGGATAAGGGTTTTGATTATATTCTCAAACCGATTGAAGAAAATGAGCTTGCCGATCTCTTGAACCGGTTCGCCGTTGAAATCAGTGGAACGCAGCCTGTGAAAAACGGGGAAACCATATCACCTGAGTTGAATCAAATACTGGATTATCTGAAAGAAAACCCCGGCGAGAGCCATTCGCTTGCCAGCCTTGTGGAACGGTTTCACTTGAGTGCCAACGGCATCAGTCGATTGTTCACCAAGCACCTGGGCACCACGTTCCGTTCGCATATCACGGCGCTTCGCATGGCGCTGGCGGAGGAGCTTCTGCGCACAACGGAGCCGCCTGTAAAAGAGATATGCGGGCGCTGCGGCTATGAAAGCTATTTTTACTTTATTCCGCTCTATGAAAAAACATATGGCGTCACGCCCACGAAATACAGGAGATCGCTGTATGAAGAATGAAAAATATAAATCGCGGGCGGCCAATCTCCTGCACTCCCTGCCGCGCAATAAAAATCTCAGGCGGCGCTTTATCCTCATTATTACCGTCTATTTGCTGTTCGTTGTAGCGTTGTGGTTCTTTTGCTACAATACAATCTTTCGTGATGTGCAAGCGAACACATCGAACATGATGAACTTAATCGGTGACAACCTTGCGGACAAACTGGACAGCGAGTTTTCGCGCATGAAGCTTGCGACCTCGACCATTGCGGGGAGCGTCTATGTGCAGGAGTTTCTATCCGAAACAGACAACACCGCCTATTACGAAAAGGCCGGGGCGGTGTCCGAAATCATCCGCAAGACCGTCTACCCCCACATGGGCGGGGACACGGTGCTTACCATAACGGCGGAGGGGCTTTTCTACCGTTTCACCGGCAGTGTCAGCAACGCGGCTATCGGGTAGCTTCACCGGCTCCTCATAGATGGCATGGACGCATACTCGGTTGTGAATCTGGATGGAACGGACTATTTTTGTATTGTCAGCCCGGTGTATGCCGGAGGCGCTTCAATCAGCAGTCAAATCGGATATGTCGTGGCGCTATCCAACATGGCAAAAGTAAAACGGCTACTGGATACGTCCGATGTCATGGCAGGCATCGATACTGCCATTATTTTGGGCGATGAGATCCTGTTTTCGTCCAATCACGATTTGGACGGAAGCGATGCCGCAGGGCTTGATGGGCTGTACGGCTCAGTAAAAATCATAGACGTTGATGGAAGCAATCTCAAGGCCGCCGCCGCGATAACCAAAGAAACACTGTCGTCCGGTGAACAGGTATTTCTTGCCGTTTCAGGCATAACGCTTGTGTTGCTGCTCATGATTGTGTACGGCCTATACCGTGTCCTGTCGGCCAAGATTGTAGACCCGACCCGACGATGGCGGAGGCCGGGACCATGCGTATGGGCTTGCTGACGGTGCAGATAGACGCGCATTTTTTAGTCAACACGCTTGATAGCATTGAGGCTCTTGTGGATCAGGGCAAAACTCACGAGATCAAAACCACGGCACGGAATCTTGCCGCCATGCTCAAAAGCCGCCATGAGGCGGGGGCCGAGATTAATGTGTTTGAGCAGATGGTGGATTTGGAACGGTATATTGAGATCATGAACATCCGTCACGACGGTAAATTCGACGTGGAACTGGATGCGGATGAAGAACTGTCCCACTGCCGTATACCCGGCCAGATTTTGCAGCCGATTGTGGAGAATGCCCTGACGCACGGGCTGGGTAACAAGACGGGCGATTGCCGCCTGACCGTCACCGGCAGCTTGCAAGAAGGCCATGTTTTCTTTGAAATATCCGATAACGGCGTGGGGCTGCCCCCCGCCCAGCTTCTTGCCCTTCAGGACGTGCTTGACGCCGCCGATGCGGGGGAGGGCGATCTGTACCAGTTAAAGGGCGTCGCGCTGACCAACATCCAGCGGCGCATCCGTGAACAGTATGGCGCGGGCTACGGCTTGACAGTCCAGGCCACGCCAAAGGGCGGCTTGACTGTAGTTGTCCGGTTGCCGGACATAAAATAGCGCACATTGCTCCATGTGGCAGGCAGTCCCTGATTACGGACTGTCTTTTTTTGGCTCAAAAAACCTCAGTGCGGCAAAATGTGTGCATTTCCGTAAAAAGTGTGTGCATTTCCGTATACCAAGACGCGAACCGGGATGGCAGGCTTTACCCAACGCCAGCAAAGCGGCTTGGCTTAACTGGCTGCGGCATGTATCGGTACAACACAATATTAGAGCAAATTAACTTATTGGGCTTCGTCATCGCGGTCGAAAAGGATGAGTGGACGATCAAGCAATGCGCCCACGTCGTTATGTTCAACATCTATTGGAGCGTATACGACTATATTATGGGCATGTTTACGGGCGGGCTGAACGCTATCCCGTTTGTGGGCGGCGTCATAGCGGCCCCGTTGAATATTATCGACACCATTGTTTGGGTCGTGCTGGTTGTACTGGTGATGATTCAGGGGCTTGGAAAGCTCAAAAACGGGCAGGATATCAGCCTTCCGGGTAAACTAAACTTGAAAAAAGATACGTTCTGTGCTATTATACATTCATACAGTATGAATGATTGCCAAAAGGAGGATGCACATGGCGCGGAATAAATATCCAGAAGTCACCGTCGATAAGATACTGGATGTGTCGAAGCGGCTCTTTATAGAGAAGGGATTTGATAATACAACCATTCAAGACATCGTTGATGAACTGGGCGGGTTGACTAAAGGAGCCATCTATCATCACTTTAAGTCCAAAGAGGAGATCATGAAGGCTTTGGGCGATAAGATGTTCTTTGACAACAATCCCTTTGAAGCGGTGAAGGGGCGCGCCGACTTGAATGGTTTACAGAAAATCCGTATGATGCTGTCGCTTAACCGTGCCGACGCGGCGCGCAACAAGCTTAATATACAAGCGATTCCCATACTTGAGAATCCACGCATATTGGCGGCGGCCATCGAAGCAAACCGAAAGGTTCTTACTCCATTGTGGTTCGAACTGATTGATGAAGGTACTAAGGACGGCTCGATTCAAACCGAGTACGCCAAAGAGCTATCCGAGTTTCTACCGTTCATTAACTTCTGGCTGCTGCCGTCCATCTTTCCCGCTACCGCGGAGGAGCTTCAACAAAAGAATTTGTTCGTTATGGAGATGCTGTCCCGGATGGGATTGCCGCTGGCGGATGAAAAGGACAAGCCGCTCCAGTAAACAGTTGCTTGCAAAATAGAATTGCCTTGTACAGGCATTTTTTATTTAACAATATACATTCATTCGTAATGTATGAAAAACTTATAGGGGGCATGAACATGACACACAGAGTATTTTTTAAAAACTTCACACTACTCGTATTAGGCCAGGCAAGCTCATTATTAGGCAATGGGATGCTGCGGCTTGCGCTGTCCATGTACGTTTTGGAGGCCACTGGTTCCGCCGCTGTATTTGCGGGGATGCTGTCAATCGCAACGATTCCGACAATCCTATTGTCGCCGTTTGGCGGCATCCTTGCCGACCGGGCGAACAGAAGAAACATTATGGTCGTGTTGGACGCGTTAACCGGAATATCTGTGTTGGGCGCGGCGCTTCTGTTTGCGGCCAGCGGCTCTCTCACCGCCATAACCGTATTGCTGGTAATCCTTTCGGTGCTGGGCGCGTTTGAAACGCCCACAGTGCAGGCGTGTGTGCCGCAAATGCAGACAGGCGGCAACATCGCCAAAGGCAACGCCGTTATTAGCCAAGTCGCCGCCATAACAAATATGATCTCTCCGATGCTCGGCAGCTTACTATACACCGTATTTGGACTTGAGCCGGTTATGTATGCCGGAGTGATATGCTTCTTCGCTACGGCTCTGCTTGAGTGCTTTATTAAACTGGATCATCACCGCAGGGATAGCAGCGGCGGAGTTTTGTCAGTAATAAGGCACGACCTTGCGGAGAGCTTTAGATTTATCGGCAAGGAACAGCCTGGCGTGTTGAAACTGATGCTTCTATCCGCCGCAATCAGTTTCTTTATAGCGGGAATAGCGATTGTCGGTCTGCCATATATTGTGCGCGTTGTTCTTGGTATGGGCGCGGAATACTACGGCGGCGCGCAAAGCGCTTTCGCGTTTTCCGCTATCCTTGGAAGTATTGCCGCCGGATTGTTGGTAGGAAAATTAAAAGTGCGCCGCTTATCGCTTATACTGGCCGCAATAGGTGCGGTGTTGATTCCCGCAGGCATCGCCTTTATTATACCTATCAGCACGATTGCCCAATATATCGTCAACATCGTTGCGTTTTGCGGTATGCAGATGGCTATCGGTATATTCAATATTTTCGCGCTCTCCCTCATGCAGCAGAAAACGCCGCAGCATTTGATGGGCAAGGTGATGGCGTACATATCTACCATCGTCATGTGCGCCCAACCTATTGGGCAAATCATATTCGGATTCCTTTTTGACAGTTTCACAGGTTCAATATATCTTGTTCTGATTTTCTCCGGTTTGATTGTTTGTGTTATAGGTATGTTTGCGGCTGGATTTTTCAGGAGGTTGGAAAAACAAGCTTTTGTTGCGTCAGAGGGATCAAGGTGACGCTGAATATGGAAGTGAGGGCAGAAAACCATTGCGGCTTATCTACTTAGCCTGCAAAAAGCGGGCATTTTTGTTGCGGTGGTCAATCCATTGGTAATGAAGAAGTATGCCGGAACTGCCCTGCGGAAAGGCAAAACGGATAAACTAGACGCTGTTAGAATTGCGAATTATGGTATTGACAACTGGTTTCACTTATTGGCATATTGCCCATCGGAGGAAATCTATGCTGAACTAAGATTTCTCGGACGCCAATATGCACACTATATCCGCATTTCCATAGAATGCAAAACTGCTTTGATATGTATCCTGGATCGAACAATGCCGGGTATCAAGAATATGCTGCGCGGAGTGATGAATGGTTATTCCGAAAAAGACAAATTAAGTAACTTTGTAGAGCAATACTGGCATTTCGGCAACATTACCATTATGAGCGAAGATGCTTTCGTGGAGGACTACTGCCATTGGGCGAAAGAAAAGGGATACCACCGCAGTATCGCCAAAGCCAAAGCAATTTACAAAATGGCCTGCAACGGCATCCCTACCCTGCCATCCAGCGCGTTATCGACGAAAATGTTGTCGCTGGAAGCGGTCAGAGTTCTTCGAGAAGTCAACAGAACTCTCCAGTCCATTTTATCACAAATGCAGGCCTGGGCAACTAGCTTGCCGGAGTATCCAGCCGTCAGGGCATTGCCTGGCGTGGGAGAAGGCCTTGCAGCACGCCTGATTGCTGAAATTGGCGATGTTCGCCGATTCCATAGTGGCAGCGCATTGGTTGCCTATGCGGGCATAGATGTGCCGCCATTTCAATCAGGAGCATTTACAGGTACGAAAAGAAGAATTTCCAAACGCGGTTCAGCTTTGCTACGCAAAACAGGTTACGAAGTAATGAAGTGTCTGAAATCTGTCAAACCAATAGAAGATGCCGCCGTATACAATTTCATTCTCAAAAAAGAAGCGGAAGGCAAGCCTAAAAAAGTGGCAAAAATTGCCACGCTGAACAAATTCCTGCGCATCTATTATGCGCGGGTGAAGGAGGTGTGCCAAAACCAGAAAATCAAGAAACCACTTTTATTAGGGCCTGTGAAACTTTTTCT
>DOMW01000190.1:0-5374 GCA_003510345.1 Clostridiales bacterium
TATACGAAGGAAAAGTTTGCGCAAGACTATAAGGATGTGGAACGGTTCGCGCGCGCGGAAGGCCTCACAGCCCACGCGAGGAGCGCGGCTATCCGCTTTGAAAAGGAGTAAACAATATGCGTTCGGCTACGCTGGAACGGAACACATTTGAAACAAAGATCAAAGGTACGCTGAACCTGGACGGCAGCGGGCAGGGCGAAGTGAATACGGGTGTCGGTTTTTTCGACCACATGCTGGCGCTTTTCAAAAAACACGCGCAGTTTGACCTCGACCTTACCTGCGAGGGCGACCTCGCGGTGGACGCGCACCACACGGTGGAGGACTGCGGCATCGTGCTGGGGCAGGCCCTGAAAGAGGCGCTGGGCGGCAAAGAAAGCATCCGCCGGTACAGTACGCAGTTTGTGCCTATGGATGAAGCGCTGGTGATGGTGAGCCTGGATATCAGCGGCAGGCCGTTTCTCTCCTACAACATGGACCTCGCGAAAACGAAAACGGGCGATTTTGACACCGAGCTGTGCGAGGAATTTTTCCGCGCGCTTGCAATGAACGCGGGGGTCACGCTGCACATAAACCAGCAATACGGCAAAAACACGCACCATATCATCGAGGCGGCCTTTAAGGCGCTGGGGCGCGCGCTCCGGGAAGCGGCGTCCATCGACAAAAGCACCGCCGGCGTGATGTCTACCAAGGGGATGCTATGATCGCGGTGATCGACTACGGCATGGGCAACCTAAGAAGCGTGCAAAAGGCGTTTGAGTTTTTGGGGTTTGACGCGCGTTTTTCAGCGGACGGTAAACTGCTAAAAGACGCGTCGCACATTGTATTACCCGGCGTGGGCGCCATTGCGGACGCGGTGCGGCGGCTCAAAGAGCACGGGCTTGATGGCGATATAAAAGCGCAGGTGCGTGCGGGCAAACCATTTTTGGGCATATGCTTGGGGATGCAGTTATTGTTTGACAAAAGCTACGAGAACGGCGAATACGATTGCCTTGGGCTTATAGAAGGCACGGTGCGCCCCTTTGCCCCCCCGGCAGGTCAAAACCTGAAGATACCGCACATGGGCTGGAACCTTGTGAAAGCCGCGCGCGGCGGGCTGCTGGAAGGCGGGCAATATATGTATTTTGTGCATTCCTACCACGCGGCGGGCGTGCCCCGCGAAAACGTGATCGCCACATGCGATTACGGGTATGAATTTACCTGCGGCGTGCAAAAAGGCAATGTGTACGGGCTGCAATTTCACCCGGAAAAAAGCGGGGACGCGGGGCTTGAGATTTTACGCAAATTCGCGTCCATATAATACGATTAATCATTGGGAGGTTTAACATGAAATTATATCCGGCAATCGATATCAAGGGCGGCAGGTGTGTGCGCCTTACGCAGGGCTTGTGGGAGACGGCGACCGATTACGGCGACCCGATTGAGATGGCGGCGCGCTGGCAGGCGGACGGCGCGAATTTCCTGCATGTGATCGACCTGGACGCGGCGTTTTCCGGCGAATTTGCCAATCACGACGTGATCGCCAAATTGGTGCAATCCGTGAAGATCCCCGTGCAGGTGGGCGGCGGTGTGCGCACAAAAGAGGATATCCGTATGCGGCTGGACGACATCGGTATTTCGCGCGTGATATTGGGGACGGTGGCGATTAAGCAGCCCGAACTGCTGGAATGGGCGCTTGCCCAGTACGGCGACCGGATCGCCGTCGCGATCGACGCGAAAAACGGCATGGTGGCCATAAAAGGCTGGGTAAACGCCACCGAGGTAGACGCCGCCGATTTCGCCGTGCAAATGCGCAATAAGGGCGTGAGCACGGTGATCTACACCGATATAACCAAGGACGGCATGATGCAGGGGCCCAACCTTGAGCAAACGGAGCGCATCGTAAAGAGCACCTGGATGAACCTCATTGCCTCGGGCGGCATCAGCACGCTGGAGGATATCAAAAATGTACGCGGAACGGGGGCGAGCGGCTGCGTGATCGGCACCGCCCTGTATGACGGCGCGTTTTCCTTGCCGGAAGCGACGCTGGCTGCGAAGTGAAAGCGCATGAGGGTGAAAAGATGCTGACCAGAAGGGTAATCCCCTGCCTTGACGTGCATGAGGGCCGGGTGGTAAAGGGCGTAAACTTCGTGAATCTAAAGGACGCGGGCGACCCGGTGGAAATCGCGCGGGAATACAACCGGCAGGGCGCGGACGAGCTGGTGTTTTTAGATATCACCGCTTCTTCGGACGGGCGGGGTATCATGCGGGATGTGGTGGCGCGCACAGCCGAGCAGGTGTTTATCCCGCTCACGGTGGGCGGCGGAATCCGGGAGCTTGAGGACTTCCGGCGCATTTTAAAGTGCGGCGCGGATAAGATATCCGTCAATTCGGCGGCTATCAAAAACCCCGGGCTGATCAACGAAGCGGCGGATAAATTCGGTTCGCAGTGCGTGGTTGTGGCGATCGACGCGAAACGCGCGCCAAACGGAGCGTTTGAGGTGTTTTTAAACGGCGGGCGCGTGAACACCGGGCTTAATGCGGTTGCGTGGGCCGTTGAAGCCGTGGGGCGCGGCGCGGGCGAGCTATTGCTCACAAGCATGGACGCGGACGGCACAAAAGCCGGTTATGATATTGAGCTGACAGCCAAAATCACAGCCGCCGTGAACGTGCCCGTCATCGCTTCGGGCGGCGCGGGCGCGCTTTCCCATTTTGCCGACGTAGTGGAAAAGGCGGACGCGAGCGCGGTGCTCGCGGCGTCGCTGTTCCATTACAGGGAGCTTACGATCAGGCAGGTAAAAGAATATATGAAAGGGCGGGGCATCCCCGTTCGGATGGCGTAATATGAATGAAGAGTTGATGGGTAAAGTAAAGTACGACGCGAACGGGCTTGTGCCCGCGATCGCGCAGGACGCGCGCACGGGAACCGTGCTGATGCAGGCGTATATGAACAAAGAATCCCTCGGGCTAACGCTGGAGACGGGCTGCGCGACATACTATTCGCGCTCGCGCAAGCAGCTTTGGACAAAGGGTGAAACGTCCGGCCATGTGCAAAAGGTCGTCAGCCTATCGCTGGACTGCGATTATGACTGCGTACTTTTGCAGGTAGAGCAAACCGGCCCGGCCTGCCATACGGGGGCGCGGTCATGCTTTTTCAACTCGGCGCCCGGCCCGGAGGCGCAGGCGAACGCTTCCCTGCTGTACGATCTGTACGACTTAATCGCGGGCAGGAAAGAAAACCCGGTAGAGGGTTCGTACACGAATTACCTCTTTGAAAAAGGCATAGACAAAATACTGAAAAAAATTGGCGAAGAGAGCGCGGAGGTTATCATCGCCTCCAAAAACGAGGGAACGGACGAGCTTCGGTACGAGGCGGCCGACCTCCTCTATCATTTGCTGGTGCTGATGAACGAGAAAGGGCTTTCGCTTGACGAACTGTTTGCCGAGCTGCAAAAGCGCCGAAAATGATGCTGGGAATCTATATCCACATACCGTTTTGCGTAAAGAAATGCGGCTACTGCGATTTTGTTTCCGTCACGGATACCAAGCTGGCGGAAGCGTATTTCAGTGCGCTTGACAAGGAAATAGCGCTGAGCGCGAAGCTGCACCCGGATCGCGTGGACACTGTGTTTCTGGGCGGCGGCACACCCAGCCTGCCGGATGAAAAATACATCGCGGGGCTGCTTTCCCGGCTGCGCGCGCACTACGCTGTTTGCGAAGACGCGGAGGTCACGCTGGAGGGCAACCCGTGCACCTTCACGCCGGAAAAACTCGCGGCGTACAGGCGGCATGGTGTAAACAGGCTGAGCATAGGTTTTCAGGCCGCGCAGGATGAGCTGCTCTCACTGCTGGGGCGGCGGCACACGGCCGCGCAGTTTGACGAAGCGTATGACATGGCCCGCGCCGCCGGGTTTGAAACTATTAATGTGGACGTTATTTACGCGATACCCGGGCAAACTATGCGGCAATGGGAGGACACGCTTCATCATGTGCTGTATAAAAAACCCGAGCATATTTCCGCCTACGCGCTGAAAATCGAGGATGGAACGCCCCTGGCCGGCAGTATACGGCGGGGCGAGATCGCGCCCGCCTCAAGCGATATGGACGCGGATATGTATGGCATGGCGCAGGGGATGCTCGCGGAAAAGGGCTATATCAACTACGAAGTGTCAAATTTCGCGTTGTGGGACAGGGAATGCAGGCACAACCTCAAGTATTGGAACCTTGGGAACTATCTGGGGCTGGGCGTTTCCGCGCATTCCAATATCGGGAACCTGCGGTTTGCCAATACGGACGACATCGCGGCGTATATCAACAACCTGAAAGGCGGGGGGCTTCGGTACGCGTCGTCCCAACTGATCGACGAAAGCGAACGGAAATTTGAATACATTATGCTGAAAATGCGCCTGAAACAAGGAATCGCCTACCGGGAATACTTTGATTTGTTTGGGGAGCAGTTTGAAAAAGGGCGCGCGCGGCAGATAGAAAAGGCCATGAAGTACGGCCTGGTGTACATGGATGAACGGGGCGTTCGCCCCACGGCGAAAGGGTTCGCGCTGCAAAGCACGCTTGTGCATGTGCTGACGGAAAAAGAGGGCGCGTGAGCGGAGGGGAGATTTGTTATGGATCTGCTGGGTTTGCTGAACAATAAGGCGGCGAAATCTACTGAGAAACGCGCGGAAATAGCCGAAGCCCTGCGCGCGCGGCATATCACGATAAAAGAAATCCAACCGCTAAAGGCGGCGCTGGACGATAAAAAAATGGCTTTGGTTCTTGAAGCGATGGAAGCCGTTTCAAATAAAAATCCCGAGATCGCTGATCTGGAATGGCTGCATTTCGCGCGGGATTTCATTTTGTCAAAATCAAACAGCGCGAAGCGGGAGGCCTCGCGGGTCGTCGGCAACATCGCGCGCCTGTTCCCGGATGATTTGCGCGTTGCGGTACAGTATTTGCTGGAGAACACGGGCGACGGCGGCACGGTTGTCCGCTGGGGCAGCGCCTATGCGCTGGCAAGAATTATTCAGATCCCCGCGTATGCCAACAGTGAATTGTATGACACCCTAACGGGATTATGTGAACAGGAACAGGAAAACGGTGTAAAAAACCAATTGCTGAATGGGTTGAAGAAGGCTAAGAAGGTTAGAACCCTGTAGTGCATTGCTTAGGCATGTCCATCCAAATACGAACCCGTATTTTATTGTGTAAATATCTTGCGTTTGCTTTTGGGTATTCCTCTGTGGTCAAGGAGCCTNNCGGTTCTAAAAACTCCCTCAAAGGCAAAGGCGCACACCATCGTGAAACCATGTCTTGCAACCATAGAAATTTATTTCATTTATTCTGTAGCCCGGTCTACATTGCTGAACCGCAAGCATTTCCAGATAACTAAGGTCGCGGGCCT
>DOMW01000190.1:5516-7449 GCA_003510345.1 Clostridiales bacterium
CGCCCAGCGACAGCGTCATAACTATCCGCTATGGAAAAAATTTCCGTTTTAGCAACAACACAGTGCGAGTTCAAATCCCACTTTCCTACCGGAACATAGACCAAGCCTTGCCCACCTTCTGCTCACAAAAAAACCAAAAAGACGCGTAGCCTGCATTGCTTAGCGGGCGCCTACCCCCCTACCGTAACCGTAATCCCTTTTTCCCTAAACAGCGCGGTAAAACGGTCAAGCTCCTCATCAGACGGTTTTTCCCCCCGGAAGGTGTAATCCCGCCGCATCTGCTTGTATTTTGCCTCGCCGAACGTGTGGTAGGGCAGCAGATCGGCCTCTCTTATGCCCAACTCTTTCATTTTTGCCGCGAGGGCGCCCAGATTCTCTTCCGTCGCGTTATAGCCTTTTATCAGCGGCACACGCACGATTATGTGAAACCCCTCCCCCGCCGCGCGCGCGAGGTTGCGCAGAATCAATTCGTTGGATACGCCCGTATACTCTTTGTGCAGGGCGTCGTCCATATGCTTCACATCATATAAGATTAAATCCATTTTTTCAAATACGCGCTTCGCCGCTTCCCACGGCGCGAAGCCCGTCGTCTCGATTGCCAGATGGTAACCGCCGCGCTTTACTTCCCCGGCCAGCGCTACCGCAAAATCCGGCTGCATAAGCGGTTCGCCGCCCGACACCGTAACGCCGCCGCCCGAGCTTTGGTAAAACGGCGCGTCGCGGTCTATTTCATCCATCACCTCATACACCGTCATCTCCCGCCACTTCAGCTCAAGCGCCGCGGATGGGCACGCGCGGACGCACGCGCCACACAGCGTGCAACGCGCCTCCGCGCCATGCCACCCCAACTCTATGCCTTGCGGGCACGCGCCCTCACATTTTTTACAGCCGATACAGCGCGAGGGCTGGAAGAATATTATCGCGCCTTTTTTCTGTGATTCCGGATTGCTGCACCACGCACACGAAAGCGGGCAGCCTTTTAAAAACACTACCGTGCGGATACCCGGCCCATCGTGCGTGCTGAACCTTTGAATGTCAAAAACTTCTCCTGTCATGCTTCCCTGTCCTTTTTTCCGTAATGAGATGCAACGGGCTGCCCACACCGGGAGCAGCCATTTTGCATGTATATTATTGTTTTCGCAGCATAGGCAGCATAGGTGCCGTATCGCCGGGCGATACAGACTTCTTATGCAGATGGGTTCAGCCTTTCCCGCGCTGTGCGCGNNCGCTGCGCGCGGGAAAGGTGATGATGGGCCGCCCGTCACGCGCGCGGGCGGTTCATCAAGCGCTCCGTCAAGGATAAAGCCGAAAGCGCACTCCGCTATGAGAAAAAACATTTCCTCATGATAGCAACAATTCGTAAATAGAAAGGCATGTTTTTTCTAATACTGCTCACAAGTTAAAACTTGTGAAAACCACGCGCTCGCGCGGTTTGTTCCGCGCAAGCAAGGCGCGGAACCCGTCTTATGCCATCACAAACGCGCTTTATGCGCTATAAAAAGCATAGTATGCTTTTTAAATGTGATTGGTATAATCCATTCTTCACCGCCCATCCGCGCGCCGACCGGGAAAAATAAATGGAAAACAGAGGCGCCCGGCGGAACCGAGCATATCACATAGCAGCCCGCAAACTCTACAGCGCGTGCTCGGTGCGCGCGATGATATCATCCTGCACATCCGGGCACAGGTCCACAAAGTAGCCGCTGTAGCCCGCCACGCGCACGATCAAGTCCGTATATTGCCTGGGCTGGCTTTTAGCTTTTTTCAGCGTCTCGCCCGAAACGATGTTAAACTGCAACTGCATGGCTTTCTTTTCAAACGCGCCTTTCACCAGCGAGATCCAGTTGTTCAGCCCCTTATCCGTATCCACCGCCGATGGCGTGATCTTCACGTTAAAGAGCTGGCCGCCCGGCATAAGCACATTGGGCAGCTT
>DOMW01000249.1 GCA_003510345.1 Clostridiales bacterium
TGCTACTGCGTCGGGCATTGGCGCGATTGTGATGGCAAATGCTACCGTTTCGGGCGCGGAGGGGGGCTGCCAGGCGGAATGCGGCGTGGCGGCCGCGATGGCTGCGGGGGCGGCTGTTTGCATGAAGGGCGGGGATGCTCGGGCTGTGTTTGCCGCCGCTTCGCTGGCGCTTATGAGCGCGATGGGCCTCGTCTGCGACCCGGTGGGCGGCTATGTGCAGATACCCTGCGCCTACAGGAACGCGACGCAAGCGATAAGCGCTATTGGCTGCGCGGATATGGCGCTTTCTGGCATCGACCCCCAAATACCGTTTGATGAGGTAGTGGCCGCGATGAGCGAAGTGGGAAGCCAGCTTCCGCCCGCGCTGCGCGAGACGGCGGAGGGCGGCGTGGCCGCGACGCCCACGGGAAGAAAACTGGCGGAGGAAATTGCCCGCCGGTGAGGCGAAAGGGAGAGTTATGGAAAAAAAGACGGCGTTTTACAAAAAACATGTGGAGGCAGGCGGCAAGATGGTGCCGTATGCCGGGTATGAACTACCTGTTCAATACGGTACGGGCATTATAAAGGAACATACGGCGGTGCGCGAGCGCGCGGGTTTGTTCGACGTATCCCATATGGGGGAGTTTTTGCTCACCGGTGCGGACGCGCTCCACAATTTGAACAAATTGCTCACGAATGATTTTACCGATATGAAGGCCGGGCAGGTGCGCTACAGCCCCATGTGTTATGAAAACGGCGGCACGGTGGACGACCTGCTCGTGTACAAGAGCGGGGAGGAGAAGTATTACATCGTGGTGAACGCGGCCAACCGGCACAAGGATTTTGAATGGATGCAGCCGAAGATAACCGGGCAGGCCGAGCTTGCCGATATATCGGACGGCGTGGCGCAGGTTGCGCTGCAAGGCCCGCTTGCGCCGGATATACTGGCGGCGGTCGCCCCGGCAGGCTCCATTCCCGCGCAGTATTATACATTTTTGGAGAATTGCAGTGTGGGCGGCGTGTGCTGCCTGGTGTCCAAAACGGGGTACACCGGCGAAACAGGGTATGAAATCTACTGCAAAAATGAAGACGCGGAAAAGCTGTGGGACGTGATGATGGAAGCGGGCGCGGAATTCGGGATGATCCCCTGCGGGCTGGGCGCGCGCGACACGCTCAGGCTGGAGGCGGGTATGCCGCTTTACGGGCACGAGCTGAGCGGCGATATTTCGCCGCGCGAGGCAAACCTCTCTATCTTTGTGAAGCTGGACAAGCCGGATTTTATCGGAAGGGATGCGCTCGCGAAAGACCGGGAAAGAAAGCGGATAGGCTTTATTTTGAAGGAAAAAGGCATTGCGCGCGAGGGCAGCGCCGTCTTTGACGGAGACAGGCAGATCGGCGTGGTGACGTCGGGCACGATGTCGCCTACGCTCAACGCGGCGATCGCCTCGGCCATTGTACCGGTGGACTTCACCGGCAAAGAAGTCCACGTAGAAATACGGAATAAACGCGTTTTGGCGGAGGTTGTGAAAATGCCGTTTGTAACAAAGAAATAATAGTGGAAAACGGAGGATAAAAAAACATGAACATACCGGAGAATCTGAAGTACACAAAATCGCACGAATGGGTGAGCGACGCGGGGAACGGCAAAGTGAAGGTGGGTATCACCGACCACGCCCAGCAGGAGTTAGGTGACCTCGTGTTTATCGAGCTGCCGCAGCAGGGCGATTCGTTTAACCAGGGAGACGGGCTTGCCGTTGTGGAATCGGTAAAGGCGACGTCGGATATCATGGCGCCGGTCACAGGTGTTGTGACGGGTGTGAACGAAACGCTCACAGATACGCCCGAGGCGGTGAACGAAGACTGCTACGGGGCGTGGCTGGTGGAGATGGAAGGCGTGGCGGAAGGGTTGCTTTCGGCAGAAGAATACCGGGCGTTTTTACAGGAAGAGGCGTGAGCGATGGGCTATATTCCGGGTACGAAGGAAGAAGAACAGGCGATGCTGCAAAGCATAGGGCTTAAACAGGAGGCGGAGCTTTACGCCGACGTCCCCGAAAAAGTGCTGCTGAACAGGCCGCTCACCGTGCCCCGCTATGGCGATGAAATAAGCGTGCTGAAAAAAGTAGGCGAGTCCGCCGGGAAAAATAAAGTGTACCGCGATATTTACATGGGGGCGGGCGCGTACCGGCATCTCATTCCGGCGGCGCTCGAAGCGCTCTCTTCGCGCAGTGAGTTTGTGACGGCGTACACGCCCTATCAGGCCGAGATGAGCCAGGGGATATTGCAGAGCATCTTTGAATACCAGACGATGATCTGCGAGCTTACGGGCATGGACGTATCGAACGCGTCGGTATATGACGGCGCGAGCGCGGCGGGCGAGGCGTGTATTATGGCGCGGGAACGCGGCCGCGATAAGATATTGGTGAGCGGCGGCGTGAACCCGCAAACGATAGAGACGATCAAAACATACATCATACCGCTCGGCATGGCGCTTGAAGTGGTGAACTGCGCGGACGGGCTGACCGATGCGGATGCGCTCAAGGAAAAGCTTTCCGCCGATGTGGCGGCGGTGGTGGTGGCAAGCCCGAATTATTTCGGATTGCTGGAGGATATGCGGCACATCGCGGAGACGGCCCATGAAGGCGGCGTGAAGCTGATCGCGTGCACCAACCCAACCGCGCTGGCGCTGTTTAAAACGCCGGGCGAGCTGGGTGCGGACATCGCCGTGGGCGACGGGCAGCCGCTGGGCCTGCCGCTTGCGTTTGGCGGCCCATACCTTGGCTACATGGCGTGCACACAAAAATTGATGCGCAAAATGCCGGGCAGGATCGTTGGGCAGACGGCGGACGCGGCGGGAAACCGCGCGTTTGTGCTGACACTGCAAGCGCGCGAACAGCATATAAGGCGCGAAAAGGCGGGCAGCAATATTTGCTCGAACCAGGCGTGGTGCGCGCTGCGCGCCGCGATGTACCTAACCATGACGGGCAGGGAAGGGTTTAGGGAGGTTGCGCGGCAATGCTACGCCAACGCGCACTATCTTGCGGACAGGCTGGAGAGTTTGGGGTATGGACGCATACATGGCGGGGAATTTTTCCACGAGTTTGCCACGAACTGCCCCGGTGATTGGGAAAAAACGAGGCGGGCGCTTCATGAAGCAGATATACTGGGCGGGCTTAAGCTGCCGGATGGTACGATACTTTGGTGCGCGACCGAGCTGACAGGCAAAGACGAGATCGACAAGATGACGGATGTGCTAAAGGAGGCGGGCAAATGAGCGGGTATCCACTTTCATTTGAAAAGAGCAAGGCGGGCAGGCGGTGCGTTTCGTTGCCTCAAAATGGCCTGACAGAGCGGTATTGCCCGGATGAGAAGCATCTGCGCGCACAGGCGGCGCGGCTGCCGGAGCTGGCCGAGGTGGATGTGGCGCGGCATTACACGGCGCTCTCCAAGCGGGCCTACGGTGTGGACGACGGGTTCTACCCGCTCGGTTCGTGCACGATGAAATACAATCCAAAAATCAATGAAAAGGCGGCGGCGATGGCCGGGTTCACGGATATCCACCCTTTGCAGGGGGAAGAAACGGCGCAGGGCTGCCTTGCGGTGCTCTACAATACGCAGGAACTGTTAAACGAAGTCGCGGGCATGGACTGTACAAGCTTGCAGCCGGCGGCGGGCGCGCACGGCGAATGGACGGGACTGCAATTGATCCGCGCGTACCACGCGGACAGGGGCGATACCAACCGTACTAAAGTGATCGTGCCCGATTCGGCGCACGGCACAAACCCCGC
>DOMW01000224.1:0-1154 GCA_003510345.1 Clostridiales bacterium
ATCGTCGCGCTTATGACGACGCTCTTTAAGTACGTGCCCTTCGCGGCGGAAGGCTTCGCCTTGATAATCGCCTCCATGATGGCGCCGAGGTTGTCGTTCAGCTTTTCCTTGTCAAAACTTTTTTTGCCGATGGGAACGTGGATGATAGCCGTTTTATCCAGCCTGTACTCCACTTTACCGGCCTTGATATCGGCAATTGCCTTTGCGACTTCCATCGTCACCGTGCCGGACTTGGGGTTAGGCATCAGACCTTTGGGACCAAGCACCTTACCCAGGCGGCCTACAAGACCCATCATATCGGGCGTTGCCACAATCACATCGAAATCGAACCAGTTTTCCTTCTGGATCTTTTCGATCATGTCTTCCGCGCCCACAAAATCGGCGCCCGCGTCCTGCGCTTCTTTTTCTTTCTCGCCCTTGGCAATAACGAGCATGCGTACCGTTTTACCCGTGCCGTGCGGCAGCACCACCGCCCCCCTCACCTGCTGGTCGGCATGGCGGGGGTCAACGCCCAGTTTCACCGAAAGCTCAATCGTCTCATCGAAGTTCGCTTTTGCCGTGTTAAGGCAAACTTCCACCGCTTCCGTGGGGTCAAACAAGTTCTGCCTGTCATAGGACTTCACGCTGTCCTGATATTTTTTACCTCGTTTCATATCGTTAGCCCTCCACTTCTACGCCCATGCTGCGCGCTGTTCCGGCGATCATACTGACTGCCGCGTCCAAGCTTGCCGCGTTTAAGTCGGGCATTTTTGTGTTCGCGATCTCCTCGAGCTGCGCGCGGGTAATCTTGCCAACCTTTGTCTTATTGGGCTCGCCGGATGCCTTTTCCATGTTCAGCGCTTTTTTGATAAGCACCGCCGCCGGGGGCGTCTTTGTGATAAACGTAAACGAACGGTCGGCGTACACGGTGATCACCACCGGGATGATAAGGCCCACCTGCTGCGTTGTCTTCTCGTTGAACGCCTTACAAAAGTCCATGATGTTGACGCCGTGCTGGCCTAACGCCGGGCCGACCGGCGGCGCGGGCGTCGCTTTTCCTGCGGGTATCTGGAGCTTGATATACCCTACGATCTTCTTTGCCATTTTTCTCTTCCTGCTTTCTTATATGATGTGGTCAATAACGGCAGCAAGCTGCCTGCCACTCGGAAACTACT
>DOMW01000224.1:1161-2630 GCA_003510345.1 Clostridiales bacterium
CCTATATCCGCTTTACCTGCACAAAGTCAAGCTCAACGGACGTATCGCGGCCAAACATGGATACGAGCACGCGTACCTTCTGCCGCTCCGCGTTTACTTCCTCAACCAAACCGATAAAGCTTTCCAGCGGGCCGGACGTCACAATGACGTTGTTGCCCACCTCTACGTCGAGGTTGATGCGTACATCCTCAATCCCCATCGACCGCACTTCGGCGTCCGAAAGCGGGATGGGTTTGCTCGAGGGGCCCACAAAACCCGTCACGCCGCGCGTGTTTCTTACGACGTACCATGATTCATCCGTAAGAAACATCTTCACCATCACATAACCCGGAAACATTTTACGGGTCACGTGCCGTTTTTTTCCGTTTTTGATCTCCACCGATTCTTCCATCGGCACCTTGACGCCGATGATCGTATCCTGCAAATTGTGGTTCTCGATCGTCTTTAAGAGGTTATCCATCACCTTGTTTTCATAGCCGGAATATGTGTAGACAACATACCAATACGGCTTGTCCGTCTTTTCCTGCTTGATAAACGTCTGCTTGTCCACAACGGAAGCGTCGGCTTTTTCGCCTTCTTTTTCCTCCGGCTCTTCCAGGTTGTCTATGGAAACGGCGTCCTCGCCTTCCGGGAGGCTATTCTCTTTCAGTTCTTTATCCATTTTATATTCTCATCCTAACTTTGCAGGAAATTAAAGAACAACGCGCCCAGCCCCGAATCCATCGCGTAGACGACCGCCGTAAAGACAGCGATGAATACGATCACCATAAGCGTCGTCTTAAACAGTTCTTTCCGCGTAGGCCAGGTCACTTTCTTTACCTCGCCCCACACATCCTTAAAGAACCGCGCCGGGCTGCGCCGCTGTTTTTTATTTTTCTGCTTGGCAATCTTTTTTTGCTCGGCAAGCTGCCGCTCTTTATCTTTGCCCAGTAATTTGGTCTTAGCCATGATACTTCCACCTTTTACTTATTTCGTTTCCCTGTGCGCCGTATGCTTTTTGCAGAATTTGCAGTATTTCGAAAGCTCCACCCTGTCCGGGTTGTTCTTTTTGTTCTTCATTGTGTCATAATTCCTTTGTTTACATTCTGTGCAAGCAAGCGTGATCTTTGTACGCATTTCATTCATCCTCCGGTTTTCAGGCAATCTAAAAAAAGGCACTCTCCGCCTTTTCTCACATGATACGTTGGTAGGATAGCATAGAAGCGCGCTGTTGTCAAGGAAAATTACGGGTTGAGGCGTGGCCCATCCGTGCGTGGTTTTGCATGGACTTTGGCAGCGGCAGCGTTAGATAACCGCTGGTTAAAGAGGGTTCGTATCCCCAGTTCCTAGGAAAGCAGAACTTGAACTCGCCCCTGCACTGATGTTAAAACGACAACATTTTCCACCGAGGATAGTTATGACGCTGCCGCTGGGCGTCAAGGGGGGCAGGAAGATTCGGAATTTCTCCCTTAGCCCCCCTTGACAATCCC
>DOMW01000238.1 GCA_003510345.1 Clostridiales bacterium
CCCGAACTACGACCCGAACGCCGGGGCGAAGAAAGACGGCGACAACGTTGTGGACGCCGACTATGAAGTCGTGGACGACGATAAAAAAGACGAAAAAGACAAAGAAGATAAATAACGGCAACGAGGACTGGCCGGAAACGCCAAGGCGCACCCGCTTTGGCGTTAGGCTTTTACAGTTAGGGGATAAAAGTATTTGGCAAAAGAGTTTTATGAGCGGCTGGGAGTGGAAGAGACTGCCAGCGCGGAAGAAATTAAAAGCGCATACAGAAAACTGGCGAAACAGCACCATCCCGACTTAAACGAAGGCGATGAGGCTGCGGCGCAGAAATTCAAGGAAATCAACGAAGCGTACCAGGTGCTTTCGGACGACGAGAAGCGCCGGCAATACGATACGTTTGGCAATGCCGACAACATGGGCGGCTATGGCGGCGGNNGGCGGCGGCTTCGAAGGTTTCGGCGGGTTTTCGGATATCTTTGAAAATATCTTTGGCGGCGGTATGCGCGCGCGCCCGGACAACGGCCCCAGAAAAGGGCGGGATATCCGCGTTAATGTAAAGCTCGCGTTCGAGGAAGCGGCGTTTGGAGTACAACGGGAGATGATCATACTTTCCCGCACGGAAGAATGCGGTGAATGCGGCGGCAGCGGCGCGAAGAAAGGTACGCAGCGCAAGACCTGCCCGGCCTGCCACGGCACGGGGCAAGTGCGTATGCAGCAGCAAACGATGTTCGGCAGTTTTGTGAATGTGCAGCCATGCGGCACGTGTGAAGGCGAAGGAACGGTCGTGGAGGAGCCCTGCTTAGCTTGTAAGGGCAAAGGCGTCGCGCTTACGCAGCGCACGATCAACGTGAACATCCCCGCCGGGATCGACGACGGGCAGGTGATCACCATGCGCGGCGAAGGGAATGCGGGCAAACGTGGCGGCCCTTCCGGCGACCTGCAAATCTATGTGAACGTGAAGCCTCACAAGCTGTTTGAACGACTGGGGTATGACCTTTACATCGACCTCACCATCGATATGGTGCAGGCGGCGCTGGGCGACGAAATAGAAGTGCCCACACTGGATGGCAAGGTGCGCTACAAAGTGGCGGAAGGTACGCAGCCGGGCACGGTATTCCGGCTGAAGAGCAAGGGTATCAAGCATGTCAATTCAAACCGGACAGGCGATTTATATGTCCGGGCGGCGGTGGAAGTCCCGAGAAAGCTGGACGGCAGGCAAAAGAAGCTTCTCAAAGAATTCGCGGGCGCTTCCAAAAAAATGAAGAATGAGTTCAAGAAGCCAAAAGATGCGTTTTAGAGTAACTTGATCAAAAAAAGAGCGGCCCTGCCGCTCTTTTCTTCGCTTGCTTAGCAAGCGCTTTCCGTATTCTTATCCGGCCCTTTTGGCGCTTCCAGCAGTTTTTCCGCCTCCGGCTTGTCGCCCACCACCAGCATAGGTTTTTTCGTGTCGAGCGTCTCTTTGGTGATGATGCACCGAAGCACATCGTCACGCGACGGAAGCTCGTACATCACATCCATGATCGCCGACTCTATGATGCTTCGCAGGCCGCGCGCGCCCGTTTCGTTCTTGATCGCCAGCCGCGCCACCTCTTTTAAAGCGTCGTCTTCAAATTCCAGTTCCACGCCGTCTATCGCGAACAGCTTTTTGAACTGCTTTGTAATCGCGTTTTTAGGCTTTTTCAGTATATCGACCAGCGCTTCCTCGTCCAGGGAATGCAGGCTCACGATAACAGGCAGCCTGCCCACAAACTCGGGGATAAGGCCGTATTTCAGCAAGTCTTCCGTGCGCACTTCCTGCAAGGTATCGCCGATGTTTTTGTCGTTCTTGCTTTTCACATCCACGCCAAAACCCATCGTCTTTTTGTTTGTGCGGTTTTCGATCACCTTTTCCAGGCCGCCGAACGCGCCGCCGCAAATAAACAATATGTTCGTCGTATCTATCTGCAAAAAGTCCTGATGCGGGTGCTTCCGGCCGCCCTGCGGGGGCACGCTTGCCACCGTGCCTTCGAGTATTTTCAGCAACGCCTGCTGCACGCCCTCGCCGGATACGTCGCGCGTAATGGAGGCATTGTCGCCCTTCCGCGTGATTTTATCGATCTCATCCACATAAATGATGCCGCGTTGCGCGCGTTCAATATCAAAATCGGCCGCCTGGATCAGCTTCAAAAGAATGTTCTCCACATCCTCGCCCACATAACCGGCCTCGGTCAGCGAAGTCGCGTCCGCCATGGCAAACGGCACGTTTAAGATACGCGCCAGCGTTTGCGCAAGCAGCGTCTTTCCGCAACCCGTGGGCCCCAGCATCAAAATATTGCTCTTCTGGATCTCCGTTTCATCTTCCGCGCCTGTCATCGCGTTGATGCGCTTGTAGTGGTTATACACCGCCACAGCCAGATTCTTTTTCGCCTTTTCCTGCCCAATAACATACTGGTTCAAAATCCGCACCATCTCGGCAGGCTTCGGGTAATCTTTCAATTCCAGCTCATTGCTTTCATGAAATTCTTCTTCGATGATCTCCCCGCAGAGTTCCACGCATTCGTCACAAATATACACACCTGGGCCGGCAATCAATTTCTTTACCTGATCCTGCGCTTTTCCGCAAAATGAACACCTGACCTGCTTCGATCCATCGTTAAAATCGTTATACATGCTTACCTCTTCGCCGCGATTATTTCATCCACTATGCCATACTTCAGCGCCTCATCCGACGTCATGAAATAATCACGCTCCACATCTTTTTCCACTTTTTCGAGCGCCTGCCCCGTCCGTTCGGAAAGAATCCTGTTCATCTTGTCCTTGATATCAAGATAACGCTTGGCGTGGATGGCGATATCCGTCACCTGCCCCTGCGTGCCGCCGAGCGGCTGATGGATCATGATCTCCGCGTTGGGAAGGGCTTTCCTTTTGCCTTTCATCCCCGCCGTCAGCAAAAACGCGGCCATAGACGCCGCCATGCCAATGCAGATCGTAGATACCTCGCATTTGATATACTGCATCGTATCGTAGATTGCCATGCCGGACGTCACCGACCCGCCCGGACTGTTTATGTACAAGAAAATGTCCTTATCCGGGTCTTCCGCCTCAAGAAAAATCATCTGCGCCACCACGAGGTCGGCCGTCACATCGTTGATCTCACCCGTCAGAAAAATAAT
This sequence comes from Clostridiales bacterium, assembly GCA_003510345.1. Lineage (GTDB taxonomy): Bacteria > Bacillota > Clostridia > Christensenellales > Christensenellaceae > UBA5399. The sequence goes on from DOMW01000238.1 coordinate 3,151, forward strand.
CCTATCTTTCAGCAAGCGCGAAAAAATATCATACGACCTCTCACCCCTGCTTGTTTGTTCCACAACTACCGGTACTAAGCTGCTCATGCAAATCCCTCCGTTTCTACAGGCTGCCGGTCGGCCTTGTGCGCCGCGAGCTTTGCCGTTATTTGAAAAAGCTCATTTTTTAGCAGCCGGTTTTTCCGCCGTCTTCTTAACAGTTTTTTTGGCGGCAGGTTTCTTCTCCGCCGTTTTTTCTTCATCCTTTTTCGCCGTTTTCTTCGCGGCGGGCTTCTTTTCCGTTGCTTCCTCCACTTTGGCGTGTTCTACCAGGTAATCAAACACCCGTTCCATTGCCACGCGGTCTTTAAAACGGTCCAGTTCTTCATTGCCCATCATATTTTTATATTCCTGCAATGTCTTGCCCGCTTCCCCGGCGAGCTCTTCCATCCGCTTTTCCGCCTCTTCATCCGTGGGTTCCAGACTCTTTTCCTTGATCAGCGCTTCCACCGCAAGCTGCATTTTTACCTGCTGCGCCGCCGCCTCCCGGTACCCATCCCGGAATTCATCCATGGTTTTGCCCATGTGCGCAAGGTAATCCTCAAGGCGGATCCCCTGATACATAAGCCGATAGGAAATATCCTGCATCTGATAGTCGATCTGCCCTTCTATCATCACCGCGGGGATATCCACCTCCGCATCCTCCGCAAGCTTTGTCAGAACCTGATTTTCCATATCAGCCTTCGCGCCGTCTTCCGCCTGCTTTTGCAGTTTTTTCTTCACATCCTTTTTATAGTCCGCAAGGGTATCAAATTCCGATACGTCCTGCACAAATTCATCGTCAATGTCGGGCAGCTTCTTTTCCTTAACTTCGTGCAGCTTTACCTCAAACACCGCGTCTTTGCCCGCAAGCTCGGATGTATATTCCTCCGGGAATTTTACGAACAGTTTTTTCTCATCGCCCTTTTTCATGCCGACGACCTGTTCCTCAAACCCGGGAATAAACCGTTTTGAACCGAGTTCCAGCGACTGCTTCTCCGCTTTACCGCCGTCAAACGGCACGTCGTCCAGGCTGCCCAGGTAATCGATCACAACCGTATCGCCCTCGCGCGCTTCCCTGTCTACCTCTACCCAGCGGGCATTCTGCTCACGGATCTTTTCGATCTCGGCGTCCACATCCTTCGCCGTAACTGCTTTTAACGTCTTAGTCACTTTTATGCCGTCATATTTACCCAGCTTCACTTCGGGTTTCAGCACAACCTCCACGGAAAACTCCACGCCCTCTTTTGTGTTGATCGTCTTTATCTCTACATTCTCAGGCCGGGAAACAACGTCCAAACCGTGCTCCTCGATCGCCGCCTTGTAAGCATCCGGGAATACCTCTTCAAAAGCGTCTTCGTAGAAAACCTGCTGCCCGTAATGATTTTCAATCATGACACGGGGCGCTTTGCCTTTACGAAAGCCGGGGATATTAAACTTTCCCTTTTGCTTCTGGTACGCTTTGTTGATGCCTGCTTCAAAGTCTTTCGGGGTTACACTTATTTCCAGTTTTGCCCTGTTTGCGTCGAGTTTCTCCAATTTTGCTGCCATTTCCAACCTCCTAAAATGCAAAATACCTCTCAAGCCATATTACTATATTATATACCAACTATCACGCATTCGCAACAAATATTAACAGTTTATCCACACAGCATACGATTTGCTCCTCTTGCCTGCCGGTTACTCACGCACCAGCGTCCTCTTCCCTTTACCGATCAAATCTTCCCTTCCCGCGCGATAAAGCGCCTTCTTCACCAAACCCGCGTTTTTATAGTCCTTGTAGCGCATCAGCGCGCGCTGCATCGCCCTCCCTTCCTGCTGTTTTTCAACAAACACCGTTTTACCGGTTAAGGGGTCTATTCCCGTGTAATACATGCACGTCGCGAGCGTACCCGGCGTGGGGTAAAATTCCTGCGCCTGCTCCGGGCAAAACCCGCTGTCCCGCATATGCTCCGCAAGCTGCACCGCCTCCAAAAGCCCGCAGCCCGGATGCGCGCACATATAGTACGGCAGCACATACTGCTTTTTTTCGGACGCGGCGGAAAACGCTCTGCAAAACTGTTCGTATACCTCTATCTCCGGTTTTCCCATGAGCCGTGTCACTTCGCCGTTCACATGCTCGGGCGCAAGCTTTAACTGCCCGCTCACATGATGCCGCGCAAGCTCCTTGATAAACGCCCCTTTTTTATCCAGCAGCGCAACATCGTGCCGTATGCCCGAACGGATAAACACTTTTTTCACGCCCGGGACCTGCCGCAGCTTCCTCAAAAGCGCCACATACGCGGCCTGTCCTTCCGTAAAGTACCGGCAGGGTTTGGGAACAAGGCATCTACGCCTGCCGCACATGCCTTTGGGGTTTTTACACGACGCGCCGTACAGGTTGGCGGTCGGCCCGCCCACATCGTGAATATAGCCTTTGAACCCTTTCTCCTTAGTCAACCGTTCCGCTTCCTCCAAAACACTTTTCTCACTGCGCCAAGTGATTTCTTTCCCCTGATGATAGTAGATCGCACAGAAAGCGCACGCGCCCACACATCCCCTCATCGCGGTTATGCTGAACGCCACCTCCGAAAGCGCGGGTATGGGCTGCGCATAACCGGGATGCGATTTCCGCCTATAGGGCAATGCGTAAACAGCGTCCAATTCACCCTGCGTCAGCTTTTCCGCCGGTGGGTTTTGTACGATATAGCCGCTCTTGTGTTTTTGCGTGAGCACATGCTCCCTGTCCGTCATTTGGGTGAGAAACGCTTCCGCATACGCCTTTTTATCACCGTTCACTGCATTTTCACTCGCCAGCTCCACATAGTCGTACACCCTTTTTAGGCTGTCCGTTTTGTATGCCGTGCCGCGAATATACGTGACGTCGCGCACCAAAAGCCCGCCCGAAAGCGCTTCGGCGATCTCCAGCATCGGCTTTTCACCCATGCCGTATACCAGCAGATCCGCGCCGCTTGACGCGAGGATAGACGGCAGCACTTTGTTTTCCCAATAATCGTAATGCGCGAATCGCCGCAAGCTGGGCTCTATGCCACCAATGACCACCGGGATATCGCCATACGCCTCCCGTATTTTTTTCGTGTACACCTGCGTTGTCCGCGCCGGGCGTTTGCCTGTTTTTCCACCGGGCGCGTACATGTCGCGTCCCCGCCGCTTTTTCAAGGATGTGTAAAGGTTCACCATGCTGTCCATGTTCCCCGCGCTCACCAAAAAAGCAAGCTTTGGGCGGCCCAGCACGCGGAACGCTTCCGTATCCTTCCAGTTGGGCTGCGCGATGATGCCCACGCTGTAACCGTACGCTACAAGCCAGCGCGAAATGACTGCGTGCGCAAACGAGGGATGATCCACATAGGCGTCCCCTGTGACCAGCACAAAATCAAGCTGCTCTATTCCCTGTTTTTTAAGGTCATTCTTATTTATCGGTAAAAATCCGTCCATTTTTCCTTTTCCCTGCCCTAATTGCCGCCACATTAATAAAAGCAAGCACAGCGCAAACACTATGGATAGGCGACGCGAACAGCACAGCCACAGCGGAAACAGCGAACATGGCGATAGAGAGCGCACGCATGGCGCTTGTACCTATATCGCCCTTTACGAACCTGCTTCCCAGCCAAAACAGCACAATACAAAAAACCGCCAGCGCCATAACGATCCATCCGGCTAAAAACAGCAAAACAATGCCGCGCCCGGCTACCAATACCGTAAACAGGGAAAAACAGCCATAAATAAGAAAAATAACGGAAGTGATACGAACTACCTTTTGCTCTTTGCCCAAGAGGTTCCCCCTGGAATTTTTTTGTTTTGAGTCAGGCCTGTAAGCCGAGTTCTGTCTTGATGGCCATCTATCTGGACCCGATGTTGCCAAACGGGTTCTTGCGATTACAAAGGACTTAGCGGGCCGCTATTTCTGTGGCATACGCCACAAGTGTCCCCAATTCAATCTTGCACCGGACGGGGTTTACATGGCACGCCGCGTCGCCGCGGCGTCGGTGAGCTCTTACCTCCCCTTTCCATCCTTACCCGGCCACTGTAACCAGTAGCCGGGCGGTCTATTTCTGTTGCACTTTCCCTGGAGTCGCCTCCGCCGGGCATTACCCGGCGCCCTTGCCCTGTGGAGCTCGGACTTTCCTCACCCGGCCACTGATTACAGTAGCTGGGCGCAGCCATCCGGCCTGCTCAAAACAACCATTTAATCTTCCGCCGCGTACAGTATCCTGCCGCAGTTTTCACACAATACGATCTTATCCCCCGCTTTCATGTCCTGCAATACGCCGGAGGGCAATTCCATATTACAGCCCTGGCAGCGCTTATTTTTAAAATACGCGACCGGGTTGGGGCGGTGCTGTTTGATTTCCTTATATTTTTCCATCAGCTCTTTATCAACCGATTTCGCCGCCTTCGCCACATTGGCGCGCACTTTTTCAAGGTCGCCCTTTCCTGCCTCAAGCTCTAGTGAATGCGCCGCCTTTAGCTGGTCGAACGCCTTTTTCGCGTGGCTCATCTTCACAAGCGTTTCTTTGATATCTGTCTCCGATTTTTCCAGCTTGTGCATGATATCCACCAGCTTGCGCTTGTTCATCTCTATCGCGCTCTTGATGCCCTCGCACTCCTTAATAATCTCGCGCACGTCCTCAAGGAAAAGATCCTCAAGGTCATACTCCGCGCTCTCGGATATCTCGGCGTCCTTTTGCTCCATCTGCTTTTTGAGCGCATCCGCCTGCGCCGATATCTCCATCATTTTATTGTTCGCGATCACAGACTCCTGCTCAAGCTGCTTCAAATGCTGCTGGTTGTTCTGAAACAACTGCTGCTGGCGGATGAGTTTTTTCCTCGTCTCCGTATTTTTGAGAGAGCGCTCCATCTGTTCCAGTTCCGCCTCCGCCGCCTGATATTCCCACAGCGCTTTCAATCTATCCAAAAAATCGTCCTCCTCAGTAATACTCATATGGCCTCTCGCCGCATTCCGCCGAAAAAACATTTACGTTATATTGTACATCATGGAGCGCGCTTTGTAAACTGTCCGCCATTGCCTTTATAAAACACTTCTCCGTATCGTAATGCCCAAATTCCGCAAGATTGACTCCCGCTTCCACAAATTGGTTGTGTTTCACTTCCCCCGTAATGAAAAGCCGCGCGCCGCAC
>DOMW01000075.1:0-2662 GCA_003510345.1 Clostridiales bacterium
AGCTTACGGCGGTCGGCGAAGGCGCGCCTGCGTCCCTTTTTGTGGAAGAAGGCGTAGTGGCCGCGGGCCATGTGCCCGACGCGTCGCTTGACCGGTTTTATGAAACCAGCCGTGTCGCCGTTGTGCCCATTCTTACCGGCGGCGGCGTGACGGGGAAAACCGTGGAGGCTATGGCGCATGGTTTGCCGTTTGTATCCACGGCGGCGGGCCTTGCGGGGTTGCCCGCTGCGGGGCAGGTGGCGCAACCGGCGGATACGGTGGAGGCATTTGCCGCGCAGGTCGTACAGAAATACCTGGACAAAGCGGAATGGGAAAAAACCAGCGACGCGTATCGGAAATATCTGCGCGAATTCGCCTCTTTCAAAGAAGCGGAACGGATATGGAAGAAGATTCTGGCAAACGCGGCGGAGAGATAAATCATTCTTGCAATATCTGAAAATAACGGTATAATAAAAGCGTGTGGCAATGCTGCCGGAAAAGCGGGGTTGCCGGGAAAATCGTGCGATGACCGGGGGAGGGAATATGAAGAAAATATTGAGCGTGATGCTGTGTGCGCTTTTGCTTACCACATTTGCGGCCGCGTGCGCGCCTAAAGCAGACAGTTTATCAAAAATAGAGGAAGCGGGCAAGCTTGTGATGCTTACCAACGCGGAGTTTGCGCCGTATGAATACCTTGGGGCAAACGGCGAGGTCGCGGGTATCGACGTGGATATCTGCCAGGCGATCGCGGACGACCTCGGCGTGCAGCTTGAGGTGGTCAATATGGATTTTGACGGCCTTATCGCCGCGATGAAAAGCGGTAAGGGCGACCTTGTCGCGGCGGGTATGACCGTAGACGCGGAACGCCAGCAGAATGCGGATTTTTCCGTAACCTATGCGGACGCCACGCAAATCATCATCGTAAATAAAACAGACCCGAAGGTGACGACCGAAGCCGACCTCGCGGGTAAGTCGATCGGCGTGCAACTCGGGACGACGGGCGACCTTTACGTTTCAGAAGAGATAGAGGGCGCGGATGTGCGGCAATTCAAGTCGGGGCTGGAAGCGGCGCAGGATCTGCTGAACGGCAGGCTGGACGCCGTGGTTCTTGATATACTGCCCGCGCAGGGTATTGTGGATAATAACAGTGATGACCTTGCGCTGCTCGAAATGACCTCGACAAGCGAGCAGTACGCGATTGCCCTTCCCAAAGGCGACACGGCGTTTGTGGAGCGCGTGAACAGTGTGCTCGAAAAGCTGATTGCGGACGGTAAAGTCGCCGAATTTACAGCCGCTCATGTGGAAGCGACGAGAGGCGCATAAATTTACCGGTAAAGATTCGCGGGGAAGGCGGGGCTTTCCCTGCGATTTTTGATTTTTTGGATATTTCTATCCGTAAAGTAGATTGGAAGATGTGCTATGTTTAACGATATCCCGGGCCAGGTTTATAGGACGCTGGTGGTAGACAGCCGCTGGATGATTATTGTGGAGGGGCTTTTGGTCACGCTGATGGTGGCGGGCATCGCCATCGTGTTGGGCGTGGTCATTGGCGCGCTCGTTGCCATTGCCAAGGTAAACGTGCACTATACCGGACGTAAAAAGTGGCTGGGCGTGCTCTGTGAAATATACACGACGGTCGTACGCGGCACGCCTGTGGTGGTGCAGCTTCTGATCATGTATTTCATTGTGTTTGCCGCCGCGCCTAAGGAAATGGCGGCGTATGTGGGCGCGCTGGCGTTCGGTGTAAACAGCGGCGCGTATGTCTCCGAAGTTATACGCGCGGGCATCATGTCCATAGACCGCGGGCAGATGGAAGCGGGGCGGTCGCTCGGCCTTTCGCAGAAAATGACCATGCGCTCCATCATATTGCCGCAGGCGTTTAAAAATGTGCTGCCTGCCCTCGGAAACGAATTCATCGTATTGATAAAGGAAACCTCCGTTTTGGGCTTTATTGCCGTGACCGACCTCACGATGGCGTCGCAGCTTATTCGTTCGCGGTCGTTCGACGTGCTTGTGCCGCTTCTTTTGATTGCGCTCATATACCTGGGCATCGTCATGTTGTTCACGTGGGCTTTGAAAAAGCTGGAGAGAAAACTGGCGGAAAGCGACGCGAGGTGAACGGGATGAAAGCATTGATAGAGACAAAAGAACTGCGCAAGCGGTTTGCGGATAACGAAGTGCTGAAGGGCATTAGCGAGATGGTGCTAAAAGGCGAGAAGGTCGTGATCGTGGGGCCGTCGGGCAGTGGGAAGTCCACTTTTTTGCGTTGCCTCAACCTGCTTGAGACGCCGACCGCCGGGGAAATATGGTTTGAAGGCCGCCTGCTCTCCGGGGCAAACGAGCAGGAGGCAGACAAGCTGCGCGCCAAAATGGGCATGGTGTTCCAGCAATTCAACCTGTTCCCGCATATGTCGGTGGCAAAGAACATAACGCTTGCGCCGGTGAAGCTGGGGCTGATGGATGAAGCGCAGGCGCTTGAGCGGGCGAAGGCGCTTTTAGCCCGCATCAGCTTGCTGGATAAGCTGAATGCTTACCCCTCCTCCCTTTCGGGCGGGCAAAAACAGCGCGTCGCCATTGTGCGCGCGCTCGCGATGAACCCGGACGTGATGCTGTTTGACGAGCCGACTTCCGCGCTCGACCCGGAAATGGTGGGCGAGGTGCTGGACTTTATGCACACGCTGGC
>DOMW01000075.1:2678-3430 GCA_003510345.1 Clostridiales bacterium
ACGCGCGTGGTGTTTATGGACGACGGCAGGGTGCTGGAGAGCGCGCCGCCCAGCGAGTTTTTCGACCACCCAAAAAACGAACGGCTGCAAGATTTCCTTTCAAAAATACTTTAGGTAACCGTTGATCAACGCTTACCCGGAAGACATCTATCCCCATAAGAGAAATATAAACATTTTGTGAATAACCCTTTACAAATATCTGAAATGGAATATACTGTTCTTAAAGGTCAAAGAAAGTCAAAGACTGGAGGTGATGGTGTGTCCATATTGAGCGATCATATAGAAAGCTTTATAAAAGAGTTACTTGAGGAGGATGGTACAACAGACCTGCAAAGAAACGAACTGGCGCAGCGGTTCCAATGCGCGCCGTCGCAGATCAATTATGTGCTGACCACGCGGTTCTCCCCCAGCAGGGGGTACGTTATACAGTCCCGGCGGGGCGGCGGCGGCTACATCCGTGTGATGCAGCTTGACCTAGACCGGACGGATTATATCATGGAACTGGTGGAATCGCAGCTTGCGGGCGGCGTGAATATGCGTAACGCGGCGGAGCTCGTGGAAGGTCTTTACCAAACAGGTTTTATAGACGGCGGTATCAAAAATATCATACTGGCCGCGGTGTCCGATAAAGCGCTTGCCGCCGCGGGCGAGAGCAGGAACGAATTAAGGGCGGCCATATTGCGGGAAATACTGGTACGCGTGATTTAAAAAATATAACATAGATATAACACAGCATTCCTGTAAAACGTGAA
>DOMW01000169.1 GCA_003510345.1 Clostridiales bacterium
GCCCAGCGGCAGCGTCATACCTATCCTCGGTGGAAATTGTTGCCGTTTCACTAACAGCGCAGGGGCGGGTTCAAACCTCACCTCCCTATCCAGAGAAATTACGAACACATTTTTACGAACTATATGGTATAATAACGGAGTAGAATAATGGCAGCGAAAACCGGGGGAAAAGGGTATGGTCAAATCATCGTCCATGGAGTCCGCATATAAAGTGCTGAAGGCACTCGCAAAAGCGCGAAACGGCATGGCTCAAGGCGCGCTAAAGCGCCGGTTTCCACTCCTGGATATTGACGCTATTATTCTGAAGCTGGAAATGCCAGGGTACATTTCCCATAAAATCACCGGCTATAAGACAAGGACGACAAAAATCAGCCACGATTACAATACCCTGTGGTATCCGACCGACCTCGGGATTGCCGCGCTTGAGCAATACCTGGAGGACCGGCCGCCCACGGGCAGTAAAAGGCTGCCGATATTGCTGGCTATTGTATGCGGGGCCTGCGTGATTGTTTTCTATATGATATTCAGCTCGCCGCCCGCGTGAGCGATACGAAACACAGGAGAAACGATGCACTTTTCATTTGAGATAGAGAAAAAAGCGGGCGGTTCGCGCGCGCGCGCGGGCGTGTTCGGTACGCCGCACGGGCAGATAAAAACACCGGTTTTTATGCCGGTGGGTACGCAGGCGACTGTAAAAGCGATGACGTCCCGGCAGGTTCTTGAGACGGGCGCGCAAATCATATTGGGCAACACCTATCATTTGTATCTGCGGCCGGGCCACGAGCTGATCCGCGAGGCGGGCGGCCTGCACAAGTTTATGGACTGGCATAAGCCTATTTTGACAGACAGCGGGGGCTTTCAGGTGTTCAGCCTGTCCGAACTGCGCAAGCTAAGCGAGGAGGGCGCGGCGTTCCAGTCGCACCTGGACGGTTCACGGCATCTTTTCACGCCGGAGAGCGTGGTTTTGGTGCAGGAGGCGCTCGGGACGGACGTCATGATGGTGCTGGATGAATGCACGCCGTACCCGGCGGACCTTGCCTATACGAAAAACTCTATGGAGCGCACGCACCGCTGGGCCGAACGGGCGCGGCGGGCATGGAAAAACGGGAGGCAGGCGCTTTTTGGCATTGTGCAGGGGGGAATGTACCCTGCATTGCGCAAACAGAGCGCGCAGGCGGTCAGTGAAATGGGTTTCACCGGCAACGCCATAGGCGGGCTTTCGGTAGGCGAGCCAAAATCCGTGATGTATGAAATGCTGGACGCCGTAGTGGACATTCTGCCGGAGGAAAAACCGCGTTACCTGATGGGTGTGGGCAGCATGGACTGCCTTGTGGAGGGCGTGCACCGGGGGATAGACATGTTTGACTGCGTGCTGCAAACGCGCGTGGCGCGAAACGGCACCGCGCTTACCAGAACAGGCAGGCTGGTCGTAAGAAACGCGCAGTACGCACGGGATTTCCGCCCGATTGAGGAAGGGTGCGACTGCTACGCGTGCACCCACCATACGCGGGCGTATATCCGGCATTTGCTTAAAGCGGACGAGATACTGGGCGCAACGCTTCTTTCTATACACAACACCCGCGCGACCATCCGCCTTATGGAGGAAATGCGCGGGCATATTGCCGCGGGGACGTTCAGCGAATTCAGGGATGCGTTTTGGCGGGCGTATAAAGGGTAAATATATCGTATAACCATGCGAAAAATCTATTACAAAACCGTGTAGGAATCGTTACAAAAGAATAAATAATGATTGACTAAAACGCAATAAGCGGGTATGATAATGAAAGCATCGGAAAATGGGCGGGTAAGAAATCCGTTGCATTTTGAAGATAGATGATAACAGTTAAGTATTGAAAGGCGGTGGATATATGCCATCAGATTTGTTCTCTTGCGGTGGGGCAGCCGCTACCGGTACTGCAGCTACAGGCGCCGCGGGCGCTGGGGCGAGCGCGCTTACATGGTTGTTCCCCATTCTGTTGATCGTGATCTTTATCATCATGATCATCGTTCCGAACAAGAGGCGTGAGAAAAAGTTCAAGCAGATGATGGACAGCATAAAAACAGGCGATCAGATCAAAACGATCGGCGGTTTTTATGGCAAAGTTGTTTCAATAAAAGAGGACCTTGTCACGATGGAGTGCGGGCCGGATAATACAAAACTGGTGATCTCTAAAAGCGCGATCGCTTCTGTGGAAAGTTTTGAAGGCGGCGCGGAAGTGAATCCTAAATAACCGAGAGGTGACTAATGATAATGAAGCATATTAAAACAGTTACTAAAAATAACTTGAAGGATACGCTGATTTCAGGGGGCTGCGGGGAATGCCAGACATCTTGCCAGTCCGCATGCAAGACATCTTGTACGCTGGGCAACCAGCAGTGTGAAAGAAAAGAAAAGTAAAATTTTTGAAATTTGGAAGAGGGGCGGTATAATACCGTTCCTTTTTTTGTCGGAGTGAAGAAAACATGGTTCATTTAATAGAATTTTGCGGAAAGTACGCGGCGCTGGATGTGGAATCCGGTTCCGTGCACGCGATAGACCGGGAAGCGATGCGCGTGCTTACGTTTAAAAACGCGGGCAAAACCAATAAGCAGATCAGAAACGACCTTGGCGAAGGTGTGAGCGAGGTTCTGCGGGAGATAGAGGAACTGGAGGAGCAGGGGTTGCTGTATTCGCCGCCCGCGAAAAACCTCTCACAGATGAAATTCAACGCGCCTGTTATTAAGGCGCTGTGCTTTCTTGTGGCGCAGGATTGCAATTTACGGTGTTCGTATTGCTTTGCGGAGACGGGCGAATACCACCAAAAACGCGCGCTGATGAGCCTTGATACGGCGAAGAAAGCGTTCGATTTCCTGGTGCGCAATTCGGGAAACCGGCAAAACCTGGAGGTGGATTTTTTTGGCGGGGAGCCGCTGATGAACTTTGACGTGGTGAAGCAGGCTGTGGCATATGGGCGCGGGCTTCAAAAAGAGCACGGCAAGGTGTTTCGTTTTACGCTCACCACGAATGCGTACCATGTGACGGATGAGATGGCGGATTTCCTGAACAGGGAAATGAAAAATGTGGTCATCAGCATAGACGGCCGCAAGGAAGTGCACGACAAGATGCGCAGGAACGCCGCCGGCGGTGAAACGTATGACCGGGTGGTGCAAAACGCGAAAAAAATCGTGGACGGGCGCGGCGGGAAGGAATACTATATCCGGGGCACGTTTACGCGCGAAAACCTTGATTTTGGCGGCGATGTGATTGCCATTGCGGAGGCGGGGTTCGACCAGATATCGCTTGAGCCGGTGGTGACAAACAAGGAATACGCCATACGGGAGGAAGACCTGCCGCAGCTAAAGCACGAATATGAAATGCTGGCGCGCGATTATACGAAGCGGCGCAAAAACGGAAAGGGATACAATTTCTTTCATTTTGTTGTGGACCTGAATTCCGGGCCGTGCCTGAACAAGCGCCTGCGCGGCTGCGGTGCGGGCAGCGAATATCTGGCGGTGGCGGCGGACGGCAGCTTATACCCCTGCCACCAGTTCGCCGGGATAGACGGGTTTTATATGGGCAATGTGCGGGATGGCGAGGTGGACACGCGCATCAAACAAATGTTTTGCGACACGCACATCTTTACGAAAAAGGGCTGCGAGGATTGCTGGGCAAAATATTACTGCTCGGGCGGATGCGCGGCAAACGCGTGGTTTGCGAACGGCACGATCAACGTGCCGTATAAAATAGGCTGTGAAATGGAAAAAAAGCGTATTGAAGCGGCGATCGCGATACAGACGTTCGCGGAGGAGCTTGTGTAGGTAACCGCTTATTAGATTTCCGGGCAATTTTTTTTGTGGCAGTGTCGGCAGATTCTGTTTTCAGACATGTCCGCCCAAATACGAACCCATACTTTGTTGCGCAAATATCTTGCGGTTGCTTTTGGGTATTCCTATGTGGTCAAGG
>DOMW01000172.1:0-305 GCA_003510345.1 Clostridiales bacterium
AAGTTTGCCTATGTCCCGGTTAGGGTGGTGGGATTTGAACCCGTTTCTGCGCTGCTGTTAAAACGGCAACATTTTCTACCATGGAAAGTTTTGACGCTGCCGCTGGGCGTCAAGGGGGGCAGGGGGATTCGGAATTTCCACCCTTCATTATGGAAATCAACTCCCACCCCGATTCCGTCATTGCGGGCTTGCCCCGCAATCCATGCTTAAATTCAGCCACCAGCCAACTAAAGATTGCGGGTCAAGCCCGCAATGACGTATCCACATAGTATACGCACTATCCGCGCCTTTAAGGGAGTTTTTAG
>DOMW01000172.1:336-6203 GCA_003510345.1 Clostridiales bacterium
CGCGCCTTACGGCGTTTGCCCTCTCCTCATACTCAGCGGGTGCTACACTCGCTGCATCGCCCATCGGGGCGCGCTCGTTTCGCACTCCACAGAGGAATACCCAAAAGTAAACGCAAGATCATTTTGTTGTTTTGTCTTCGTTTTTTCTTGTGATTTTTTTTTGCTTCGAGTATAATAAAGCGACTTCCAGTTTTGCAGATCAACCATGCAACGTGTTAAAACAACTCAGGGGAAATAAATAAAGCGGGGGAAAAACATGAGAATCGTTTTGTATAACACAACGTCCAATGTTTTTGACGGGGAATTTGTTCAAAGCACCCTTTTGCCGAAACGGGCGGACGAATGGGACAAAATGGCGGAACTATACCCGGAACACGAGATCATACTCGTCACAAAGATGCCGGGGGCGTATCTGCTGGATGTTACCGGCAACGAAATCGCGGGCCAGTCAGCGAAAATACAGTATAAGCTTGTGGAGGAAAATGACAGCGCGGAGGAGATCGCGGCGTTGATCAGGAACCTTGCACCGGCGGTGGCGGTAGCCGTTTCCACACCGGCTTTTCCGCTGGATTGGAATACCCTGAAAGACGCCGTCATCGCGGAGCAGCTTGAAAAATACGGCGTCAAAACGATCGCGCATAAGGTATTTACCTCCATCGCGTTTTTTGACAAATGGCGCGCGCACCTCGCGCTGCGCGAGCTGGGCTTCGGCGTGGCAAAGGCGGTTTATGTGCACAACGACCTGTTTTGGGTGGAAAAACTCAACCCAATGATCAGCTCGAACGCGTATAAGGAATACATACTGTACCGCGTCAAAGAAATGACGTACCCTGTCATCATAAAGGATACGGTAGGGGCGGGTTCGCTGGGCATACAGATTGTGCCGGACTTTGAGAAAGCGAAAGAAGTGCTGACCGCGCAAAGCAACGACGCCGACCTCATTGTGGAGGAACTGGTGCAGGGCGAGCCGTTCGGCACGGAAGTCCACGGGGTCAAGGGGAAGTATCATGTGCTGCCGCCGTTTATTTTCTCCAAAAACGAGGAAGGGATTACCGACCCGTTCCAGAGCGTGAAGTTCGGGCCTGTTACGAACGAAAAGTACCATATTGCCCAATTGCAGGAATCACTGCGCCGCATGGCGGAAACATTTGAATTCGCGGGCTGTACACAGGTGGATCTGGTATTCAAAGACGATAAATGGTACGTGATCGAAATCAACCCGCGCTGGTCGGGCATGACGACGACGGCCGCCGCCGCGGAAGAGCGGTCGCCCTTTTCCATTTTCATTGAGTCGGCCGTGGGGGGCGCCGTGGATTATTCCAAAAGGGGAAACCTCAAATACACGCTGAATTTCAAGATACCGGCGCTGCCGGATGAAGAACTGGAACGCCTGTACAACTTCCCGCATGTGAAATATGTGATGAAATCCGTATCATCCTACCCCGGCAACGAGATGCAGTACTGCGAGGTAGTGATGGGCGGGTACGACACAAAAGAGGAACTGCTGGACGGCTTAAAAGCGCTGAAAGAGGCGTATCCCGACATCGTATCGCCGCTTGTGGTCAAAAACGCGGAGGCTCTTTCTCAAATGGATTAAAAACCGGGGGTGCAAAATGAAAGTATGGGCACTGTTATCAAACGTAGACGATATACTGCAAGCATACGGTGAGCAGATGCTGCGGAACAGCAATGAGATGTTCGAGACGCTTCTGATCGATTATATCGACATCGAAATCAGGGGCGGAACCGATTTGCGGGTGTTTTACAAGGGGGAGGCGCTGCCCCTGCCCGACGCGTTCTGGCCGATGCTGAGCAATACGGATTCCTTCGCGCTGGAAAACCTGCTGCTGAACGCGGGCGTGAAAAGTGTACTCAATATGGGAGAGGTAGCGGTGGCCCGCAGTAAGATCGCCACCTACCAGAGGCTGGCGGCAAACGGTATCCGCGTGCCCGCTTCGGTGGTGTTTTTCAACCATCCGAACAAAGCATCCATTCTGGAAAAGACGCGCTTTCCCTTTGTGGTCAAGCCGGACAGCGGGTTTGGCGGGGAAGGCGTGCGGCTGATCGGCTCGGAGGCCGAACTGGACGAGTACATCGCAAAGCTGCAATATGGAACGGCGTATGTCGCGCAGGAATACATCGCCGCCTCGCGCGGAAAAGACGTCCGCGTTATCCTGCTGGACGGCGAATATTTGTATTCGTCCATGCGCAGCGCCACCGACCCGGGTGAGTTCCGTTCCAACGTCCATGTGGGCGGGGAGCTGATCGACTACAAAATTGACGGGGCCGAGCTGGAGTTGTGCAAGCGGATAGCGGCCCTTTTTGACCTGCCGCTGATCGGGCTTGACCTGCTTTTGGGCGAAGGGGAGTTTGTGATTGCCGAAGTGAACGCGTTCCCCGGCCTGTTCCTTGAGAATCTGGCAAAAGCAGGCAAGGTGATATTGGACAAGTTTCTCGCAAAAGGGTAAGTAAATATACGCTTTACCTTGTGGGGGATAAAACAATGGTAAAATTTTTGATGGGGCTGCTGAAGCCCTACGCGTGGCTGCTGGTCGTTGTAATAGCTTTGCAGGTCGGCCAGGCGCTGCTCTCCCTGTACCTTCCCACTATAAACGCCGGTATCATCGACTACGGCGTGATCCATGCCGATACGGACTATATTATGTCGCAGGGGGGCTTGATGGTGGGCCTGTCGCTGGTGCAGTTTGTGTGCGCGCTGCTGGCCAGCATACTGGGCGCGAAGATCGCGCTTTCCGCCGGCCGCGATTTGCGCGGAAAGCTGTATGAACGCATACTGTCCTTTTCCCAGCGCGAGATCGGCATACTGGGTGCGCCTACGCTGATCACGCGCGCCACCAACGACGTGCAGCAGATCGTCCAGTTTATGATATTTCTGTTTACCGTGATCATCAACGCGCCTATTATGTTTGTGGGCGGCATCTTCATGGCGTTTTCGCAGGATGTCTCGCTTTCCATGGTGATCGTGGTGGCGCTGCCCATACTGGCGGTTATTTCCATTCTGTTCATCGTGAAGCTGGTGCCGCATTACCGCGTCCAGCAGGAACGCATTGACGACGTAAACAGCGTACTGCGCGACCAGATTTCAGGGATACGCGTGGCAAAGGCGTTCGTAAAGGAAAGCCATGAGGAAGAAAAGCTGGGCGGCGTAAACAGTGAGTTGTTCCGGCTGAATGTTTCCATTGGCCGCATGACGACCATACTGCCGCCCATTTTTATGTTTGTCGTGAACGTCGCGACGATCGTACTGCTCTGGTACGGCGGGCTGCGCGCGGAGGTGGGCGATGTGCAGATCGGCCAGATCATCGCGTTTATCACCTACATGTCGTTTATATTGACAGCCGCGCTTTTGGCGTCGCTGGTGTTTATTATGATGCCGCGCGCGGAGGTTTCGGCCGAGCGCATCAAAGAAGTATTGGACACAAAGAGCAGTGTGCGCGAAGCCACCACACCGGCCGCCCGGCCTGCCCGGGGCGTGGTACAGTTTGACGGCGCGGGGTTTTCCTACGCGCCGGATAACCCTGATGTGGAGCCGGTACTCAAAGAAATTTCCTTCACGGCACAGCCGGGCCAGATGACGGCGATCATCGGGTCGACGGGCTGCGGCAAGACGACGCTTCTAAACCTCATCCCCCGCCTCGCGGACGTCACGCAGGGCGCGGTGCGGTTTGACGGCGAGGATGTCCGCAATTACAACATCGCGGACTTGGATGAGGCGATCGGCATGGTGCCGCAAAAAGCGTTCCTGTTTTCGGGTACGCTGGAGCAAAACCTGCGCCACGCCAAACCGGACGCCACGGACGATGAACTGTGGGAGGCGCTGCGTATCGCGCAGGCCGAGGAATTTGTACGGGAAAGCGAGGGCGGTCTGTCTATGCGGGTGGCCGAGGGCGGCTCCAACTTCTCGGGCGGGCAGAGGCAAAGGCTGGCGATTGCCCGCGCCATTGTGCGCAGGCCGAACGTATATATTTTCGACGATTCGTTTTCCGCGCTGGACTACGCCACCGACCGTAATCTGCGCGCGGCGCTGAAAGAGATTACCGCGGAGTCGGCTGTCATTGTCGTCGCCCAGCGGATCACATCCATTTCACGCGCCGACCAGATTGTCGTCATGAACAACGGCGCGGTGGAAGATATCGGCACGCATGAAGAGCTGCTGGCCCGTTGCCGCACCTATCAGGAGATTGCGGCATCGCAGCCGTCGGAACAGGAACAGGGGGTGACGGCATGAAAAAGAGTTTGCTGGGGCGTCTCTTCGCGCTGTTTTTCGCGGACAAGCGGCGTAGCGCCGCCATGATGGCGCTGCTGATCATCTCCGGCGTGTTTGTATCGCTAGGCCCCCGCGTACTGGGCTTCGCGACAGATACACTCGCGTCTGGCCTTGTGGCGGGCGGGATCGACTGGGGTGCTTTTCTTAGGTGGGCGGGGATCGCGCTGGCCGTGTACGGCGTGCAGTTCGTCACCAAATGGGCGGCGGGCTGGATCTCTACGCGCATCGTATCGGATATCGCGTATGACCTGCGCGCGCGGGTGGAAAAAAAGCTGTGGAAGCTACCGTTGAATTACTATGACACAGGCAGCCGCGGCGATATTATGAGCCGCACGACAAACGATATCGACAACGTCGTCAACACATTGAACCAGACGGGCGGCGACTTCTTCTATTATGTATTGATGCTCGTCGGCATGATCATTATGATGTTCTCACTCTCGTGGCAGCTTGCGCTTGTCACGCTGGTGCTGATCCCGCTGTCCGCTATCATTGTGCGGTTTGTTTCCAAGGCGTCCGGGCCGCAGTTCAAGAAGCAGTGGGACTATACGGGCAAGATCAATTCCAATGTGGAAGAGAGCTTCAACGGCCATACTATCATCAAAGCGTACGGGCGGGAGGAACAGTTTACCGAGACGTTCCGTGAACAAAACGAGGCGCTGTATAAAGCGTCCTTCAAAGCGACCTCTATCTCCAACCTGATCCAGCCGCTGTCGCGCTTTATTACCAACATCAACTACGTGATCGTCGCGCTGGTGGGCGCGCTGCGGATCATAAACGGGCAAATGACCATCGGCGACGTGCAGGCGTTTATCCAGTACGCGCGGCAGTTCCAGCAGCCCTTTACGCAATTGGCGCAGATGTTCAGTGTGCTGCAATCGGGCATGGCGTCGCTGGGCCGCGTGTTTGAACTGCTGGACAGCGAAGAGGAAGAGGCGGACGACCCGTCGCTTCCGGCGCGCCACGACCTAAGCGGGCAGATCGATTTCCAGGACGTATTTTTCAGTTACACGCCCGAAAAGAAGCTGATTGAACACATGAACCTCAGCGTGAAGCCGGGCGAGACGGTGGCTATCGTGGGCAGCACGGGCGCGGGCAAGACGACGCTGGTCAACCTGATCGAGCGGTTTTATGAGATCGACAGCGGGCGCATTGTGCTGGACGGCAAGTGGGAACTGCACGAACTGAGCAGGGCGGCGCTGCGGCGCAACATCGGCATGGTGTTGCAGGATACATGGCTGCACAAGGGCACCATTGAGGAAAACATCAAATACGGGTTGCCGGACGATGTACCAATCTCGGATGAGGAATTCCGCGCGGCGTGTGAAGCGACGTTTGTGGACGGGTTTGTGCGCACGCTCCCCGACGGCTATAATACCATGCTGAACAATGAGCTGGCTTCCGTTTCCGCGGGGGAAAAACAGCTTTTGACTATCGCGCGCGCTTTCCTTGTGAAGCCTAATATACTGATACTGGATGAAGCGACCAGTTCGGTGGATACGCGCACGGAGGCGTTGATCCAGGAGGCGATCAACAAGCTGCGGGAGGGCCGGACCAGCTTTGTAATCGCGCACCGCCT
>DOMW01000172.1:6272-6547 GCA_003510345.1 Clostridiales bacterium
TATCAGGCGCAGTTCGGCGGCTGATCATTATTGTCAGGGAGGAACGTTATGAACGAAATATCACTGGACTCGGTTATGGAAATGATGGTCAGGAAGGCAAACGGCCTGCTGGCTGAGCTGAACGAATACTGCGCAAACGCGCGGCAGGTCAGCCGCAACCTGCTCTTGCGCATCGTGCGTGATAATGAGCGGACGGAGTATGGGCAAAAATACGGTTTTGCGGATATCCACTCCGTGGAGGATTACAAGGCAAAGGTGCCGCTTTCTTCCTACGA
>DOMW01000172.1:6554-7018 GCA_003510345.1 Clostridiales bacterium
ACCGTCTACCCGATCGGCCATTACGCCGTGACGTCGGGCAGTGTGGACAACCCGAAAAACATCCCCGTATCGCTGGAAACAATAGATATTTATGAAAAATATGCCGCGCAGATCGCCATGACCATCGGGTATAACTACATTGAAAAAACGCAGCACCGCAAGATGAAGGCGGGCAAACGCCTGTTGACCGCAGTGGTAAAGGACGACCATGTGGCCGACGGCACCACNNGGCACGGTGTATACAAAGCTGAAGGAGATACTGCCCCTTGTGAGCGCCACGCCCATTCAAGTGGTGTTTCCCAGCGGGCCTATGAACTTTAAATATCTACGGGCGCTCTACGGCCTGAAAGACGCGGCGCTCGCGGCGATGGATTCCCCGTTTATGACGGCGCTGGTAGACCTAATGCACTTTATTGAGACCAACTGGGAGATGCTGGTGGCCGACATTGAAACGGGCCGCATAG
>DOMW01000216.1:0-5842 GCA_003510345.1 Clostridiales bacterium
GTTTTTAGAACCGTAGGTTCTGAGCCGCCGGAGGTATATAATGCGCCGCAGGCTCCTTGGCCAAAAAGGAATACCCAAAAGCAAACACAAGATATTTGCACAAAGAATACGGGTTCGTATTTGAACGGGCATGCCTAAGATGCAGAGAATACAAACCCTCTTGAAACCATCGGTTACTCAGAGCAACTGTGTCTCCGACGTATTGATCACAATGCTTTTCTTTTGGGTGTAATGCGCCATCGTGCATTTGTGCAGTTCGCGGCCCATGCCCGATTGCTTCCACCCGCCGAACGGGTAACCGGGCGAAAACTGGCTGTAGGTGTTTACCCACATGCTGCCCGTGTCTACGCCACGCGCCACGCGCAGCGCACGGTTGAGGTCGCGCGTGAAGACGCCGCCCGCAAGGCCGTAGACGTTGTCGTTGGCAATGGCGATAGCCTCTTCCTCGTCTTTGAATTTGATGAACACAGAGACCGGCCCGAATATTTCTTCGCGCGCCACGCGCATGGAATTGTCTCCTTCCAGTATGGTGGGGGCCATAAAACAGCCCTTTGCCAAATCGCCCTCCGTAAGCCGGTAGCCGCCGCACGCCACGCGCGCGCCCTCTTTTTTGCCGATCTCGATATAATCGAGCACGCTTTTCAAATGACTTTCGTAAATGAGAGAGCCCATTTGCGCGCCTTCCACCCAGCCGGGGCCGACACGCGTGTCCGCAAGCATTTTGATTGCCATAGAGAGAAATTGGTCGTAGATCCCTTCCTGCACGAGCACGCGCGAACCGGAGCTGCACACCTCGCCCGCGTTCGTGTATGCGCCGACGAAAAAGCCCTGCATGGCAAGCGGGAGGTTGCAGTCGTCAAAAAATATGTTTGCAGATTTGCCGCCCAGTTCCAATGTGGCGGGAATCAGCTTCCGGGCGGCGGATTCCGCCACCGATACGCCCACTTCAGTTGAGCCGGTGAAGGAGATCTTGCGGATATCCGGGTGGTCGAGTATAGCCTGCCCGCAGGTGCCGGAAGCGCCTGTCACCACATTCAGAACGCCGGGCGGCAGTATATCCGCGGCGAGGCGCGCCAGCGCCAGCGTACCGAGCGGCGTGTGGCTGGAAGGCCGGTATACGATGCAGTTGCCGGCGGCGAGTGCCGGGGCGATTTTCATACACGCCATCAAAAGCGGCCCATTCCACGCGGAGATCTGGCCGACAACGCCGTAAGGTTCATCGAATATCATACTGACGCGATGGTTGACAAGCGTGTTGGCGGCACCTTCGTCCACACAGCACGCACCCGCGTAATAGTGGAAGATATCGCCTGAGAAAGGCCGGGGCAGGCCGCCCACCTCAAGCATATTCGTATAGCTCAGCATCTCGGCGTGCTCATCAACCAAGCGGCCGATTTTGCCGAGCATCTTAGACCGTTCCATGCGGCTGAGCGCTTTCCATACGGGGAAGGCTTTCCACGCGGCGGAAACGGCGCGGTCCACATCCTGCTCGTCACCGCTTGCGCAAACGGCAAGCTTCTCGCCATTCGCGGGGCAGGTGACGTCGAACGTTTTGCCCGACAGGGCGTCCACCCACTCGCCGCCTATGAACATTTTGTTTTCCGGGTCGATCCATTGATTTTTCAGTTCCTCAAATGCAGACATTTTTTCTCCTCCTGAAATCTCCTGAAATTGCGGTAACCGCTGATCAATTCAAGTCGCGCGTCTTTCCGGCTCTTTCCGCCCGTGGCAGCGCCGCCAGAACCCGCTCTTAGCGCTGCTAGGAACGGAACCTGTCGACACTGCCACGAACGAAAATTGCTCGGAAATCCACGGACCTGCTTTAATCAGCGCTTACCTAGTACACGAAATAACGAACGCATACCGTTCCGAGCCTTTGGTTTTTTCTTCTCTTACATAGCACTTTGTTTGTTGGTAGTGTGATCTATATAATCGCTGACTAAATCTAATCGCGATTTAATTAGCGGTTATCTAGTGAGGAATTAATTAATATTGTTGTAGCCCTTCCCTTATTCCGCGCAGTCCGGTTCCATCAGTTTTTCCGCGATTTTTTCCAGGTCTTCCGCCGAGTCCGCAATGATCGCTTCACTGGCTGGGTTCCACCCTTTTACGGCGCAGTGTACGCCGCAACCGCAAATGAACAACAACGCGCCTTCACCGGTTTCTTCGTAAACAAATTCCACAGTGGGGCACATCTCTTTCAGTTGCCCCAAAAACGCGGCGCGGTCGTAAGCCGACTGGCAGCCGCCGCAATATTTTACAGTACAGCGCAAAAGTATACTCCTTATACTATCAGGCTATCAATAAAGGCACGACATCTGCGGCGTCATCGCATAACCACGCGACCTCGGCGAATTGGCTATTCTGCCTCGCCCGCGTGGTTATGCGATTCCTTGCACCTGGGCCTTTCTTGACAGCCAGCTCAGAGTATCAAAATTCCACTGCATTTTAGGTTTTTGATACTCTGACAATGCTATCTTTTGGGCGGGCCTTCATTCCGGCAGGGAGAGGTTTACGGTCATTTTTCGCTTGTAGCGTTTTTCCGCCGCTTCCAAAAGCCCGTCCCGAAATTTTGGGTGCGCGATACGAATGAGCTGTGCCGCGCGGTCAAAGAGCGTCCGCCCCTTGAGCTGGGCGACGCCGTATTCTGTCACCACATAATCCACGTCCGCGCGCAGCGTCGCGACGGCCGCGCCTTCCGCCAGTACGGGCACGATTTTTGAGATCGTATCGTTTTTGGCGGAAGAGTAGCAGGTGATGATCGACTTGCCGCCCGCCGAAAGGTTCGCGCCGCGCACAAAGTCCGCCTGCCCGCCAATGCCACTGAATTGCCGCGTTCCAATCGTATCTGAACAGACCTGCCCCGCCAAATCTATCTGGAGGCAGGAATTGATGGCGATCATGTTATCGTGGGCCGAGATTACGCGCACATCGTTTGTGTAATTTGCGGGGTACAGCTCAAACATGGGATGGTTATCGACATAACGGTGAAATTTTGCCGTGCCGAAAATGCTGGTGGCGACCACCTTGTGCGGGTGCCGCGTTTTCTTGCTGCCGTTAATAATGCCCTGCTCCACAAGGTATTGCACGCCATCTGCGACAATTTCCGAATGGACGCCCAAATCTTTTTTGTCCTTCAGAAAAAACAGTACGGAATCGGGGATCGCACCTATCCCAAGCTGCAATGTGTCGCCGTCTGAGATCAGCTCGGCGCAATGCCTGCCGATCGCTTTTTCCACATCCGTCAGTTCTGTTTGCGGCAAATGTACGATATCCCTGTCCGTCTCCACAAAACACTCTATTTCTGATACGTGCAAAAAGGTATCGCCGAATACGCGCGGGCATTTAGGGTTGACCTCCGCGATGACCGTGCGCGCCACTTTGGCGGCGGGCATGGTATAGTCGCTGTTTAAGCCCAGGCTCACATAGCCGTTTTGATCGGGCGGCGAAACCTGGCACAAAACCACCTGCGGTTTTATGTGGTTGCAAATGATGCCCGGTATTTCCGAAAAATGCGCCGGGGTGAAATCCGCCAGCCCTTGTTCGATCGCGTTTCTGTTTGTGGGCCCCGCAAAAAGGGAATTGTGCAAAAAATGCGGCGGCATACCCTCGCCCACATAGGGAGTGCCGCCAAATGTGAGCATGTGGTGGAACGTCACGTCCCGATAATTTGTTTTATTCTTGACAAGCGCGTCTATCACCAGCGCCGGCGCGCCCAGCGCGTGCGCCACCACGACCTGGTCGCCCGATTTTATGTGCGTCGTGGCTTCACTTGCGCTCATTACTCTCGATTGATAGATTGTTTCCCAGTTTGCCATATTGAATGCCCTTTCTGAAACATATCTTATATATTTTTATATTTTTTAATACTAATATAACGCATGACTAATGCATGATACGGGCCAATGTACACAAAACACATTGAAAAAACTTGAATATAACCTGTGCGTTTGATATAATGATAATCCATTCAGCCGGGTACGTCTAATGGCGAATATTCATTGGTTTGTACGCTCATTTCATCAATAGAAAAAATATGCAAGTATAAAATGGTAAAGCATACGAAAGTAAAAACGGGAAGCGGGAGGGCAGTGTCTGAATGAATTGGCAGCATTTAAAATACTTCGCCGCGGTAGCGCAGGAAGAACATTTTACAAGGGCGGCTACCAAGCTTTTTATTACGCAATCGACGCTTAGCAAAGCGATGGATAACCTGGAAAAGGAAGTGGGTGTCCCGCTGTTTGAAAAGCAGGGGCGCAATGTAAAGCTGACTTCTTTTGGCAAGGTTTTAAAAGAAAACGTGCTTGTCGCCACAAAATTAATAGACGACGCCGTCACGCAAATAAACGACATGGCAAACAGCAGCAAGGGCGTGATCCGCGTTTCCTCCATTTTCACGATGGGTTCCAACTTTATGCCCGAAGTACTGCACGAGTATCTGAAAAAATATAACAAGGTGCAGCTTGATTACGCGCAAAACGCGACGAGCGATATAATCGGGGCTGTGCTGAACGAAGAGATCGACGTAGGGTTTTGCGGCGATTTTCTTTATACGGAGCAATTGATCAGCATTGAACGCCAGTTGGTGCAGACGGAAGAGCTTGTTTTGATTGTGCCCGCGGCCCATCCGCTTTCCGGCAGTTCCACCGTGCGCATGGCGGATGTGCTGGAGGAAACGTTCATCGGCTGGAACGCTTCCACGGGGATCGTTTTATCCATCGAAAACGCGCTGAAAGAGGCGGGACTGCCCACAAAACTCCACCATAGTTTTTCCGCTACGGAAGACAACACGGTGGTGGGGCTGGTGCGCGCGGAACTGGGGATCGCGCTGGTGGCGAATGTGCCCAGCGTGAATATGGACGGTGTGAGAAAACTGAAAGTAACGGACGCCGCTATGCAGCGCAGCCTCTTTATGATATGGAAGAAGAACCGCAGCCTTTCCACATCCATCCGTTCCTTTATCCGCTTTGTATCTGAACGCGGCTGCCAAAATTATTGAATTTTCCGTGCAAACATATTGAAAAAGAGCAGAATCAATGAATTTTTCGAATTGGATTGTTTGCCGTGCTTCCCGTATACTAATAACAGAGACGTTGCATTTGGCAAAACAGCAAACCCCGGCGCGGCGCAGGCCGCCTTTTAAAAATATTTTCGAGTGACAAACCGGTTTTCCGGGCTTATCGGCAGCGGCGCAGTCTGCCTCTGGTTTCAGGTCAGAATTACCGGAAGGTAATCAATTAATAAGTATCTCAAAGGAGGAAAAGAGAATGGATCAGTGGCTTACAACCAACAGGCCGGACGTGTATTTTGAAGACAGCTCTACGGGAAGACTAAAGAAAGAACTGTGGGAAGCTTCCGACGAGCAGATAGACAAAATATTGGAGGAGTACGGCATCCCCGCCGCTTCCGAACTGGGGAAGCCCGGCACATATATCCAGAACACGCCCCGTGTAAAGGTGATAGAAAAGCGGCGTAAAAACGACGTTGTGCTGGTGCCGCTCGGGTGCACGGAAAATCACGGCCTGCACAACCCTTCCGGGCTGGATACTTTTATGGTGTCGCAGATCGCCGAGGGCGTGCGCCGTTATACGGCAAAGCAGAACCGTGAGGTTGCGCTTTCGTTCACGCCGCTGAACTTTGGCGGCCATCCCTACCACCATATCGCTATGCCGGGCACGGTCATTATTCCCGACGAGACAGTGCGCGACATGCTGATTCACACGATGGTGGGCCTTTGGGACGACGGCTTCCGCAAAATGATATTCATCAATAACCACGGGCAGCTTTGGGCGCTTGAAGCGGCTGTGCAGGAATTCTTTAAGCGTTACCAGCTTCCGGCGTT
>DOMW01000216.1:5910-6523 GCA_003510345.1 Clostridiales bacterium
GTGGCGAACCTGCTGTTCCCCGAAATGGTGGATATGTCCGCCGTGCAGGACGCGCAGCCCACGCCTATGATGCTGAAGGGCCACTATGATAACTCCATAGACTCTTACCGCCGCCCGCATATGTGGAGCGAGGCGCAGGGTCATAATGTAATAGAACGCATCGGCACGCCGGAAGGCACATGCGGCTTCCCGTCGAGGGGCACGGCGGATAAGGCAAAGCGCCCGGTGGCGGCAATATTGAAATACCTTACGCTGATGGTAGACGAAATATTGGAAGCGTTCCCCCCGGGAACCGTCCCGCCGGTGGAGAAGGTAAGCTTCCGCAGCAAGGAAGAGATCGAAGCCTGCTTAAAGGAGCCGCTCAGCGAAGGCTGGAAGTCGGTGCATGAGCTGCATAAGATTGGGATGTTTTATAAATAAACCTTAGTGTTTTACGCGCCGCAGAATGCGGCGCGTNNAAGCGTTACCAGCTTCCGGCGTTTGTGACGATTGTGGAATGGCATAGGGCGGTGCGCGAGTTTTTCTATCCAAACGATCGCGCGCATGGCTTCACAACACCGTTCTTACATGCGGACGAAGCGGAGACCGCTGTGGCGAACCTGCTGTTCCCCGA
>DOMW01000216.1:6575-8197 GCA_003510345.1 Clostridiales bacterium
CATATGTGGAGCGAGGCGCAGGGCCACAATGTAATCGAACGCATCGGTACGCCGGAAGGCACATGCGGCTACCCGTCGAGGGGCACGGCGGATAAAGCAAAGCGCCCGGTGGCGGCTATATTGAAGTATCTCACGCTGATGGTAGACGAAATACTGGAAGCATTCCCCCCGGGAACCGTTCCGCCGGTGGAGAAGGTAAGCTTCCGCAGCGAGGAAGAGATCGAAGCCTGCTTAAAAGAGCCGCTCAGCGAAGGCTGGAAGTCGGTGCATGAGCTGCATAAGATTGGGATGTTCTATAAATAAACCTTAATGTTTACGCGCCGCAGAATGCGGCGCGTGGGAGATTTGTCACTTAACGTTGCCGCTGGGCGTCAAGGGGGGCAGGGGGATTCGGAATTTCCACCCTTCGCCCCCTTTGACAATCTCTTGTAATCCATTGAAATTGACGTAGGCCCGCGCCCTTGCCTTTAAGGGAGTTCTTAGATGGGAAAGAGGAAGGTTCAACGATATAGAGCGGAATTGTGAACACCAGAACCATAACCATATGAGGAGTACATAATTATGAATGCGGATGAAATCAAAAACCTGCAAGATAAATGCAGGGAGATACGTTACCTTACCATAGAAGCGATCGGCGCGGTCGGCGTAGGGCATTTGGGCGGCAGCATGTCCATCGTGGAAGCGCTGGTTGTTTTGTATCACAGGCATATGAATGTGGACCCGGCTAACCCCAAAATGGAAGGGCGGGACAGGCTGGTTTTATCAAAAGGCCATGCCGGCCCGGCGCTTTACTCTGTTCTGGCGGATAAAGGGTTTTTTGATAAGGAATTACTCCTGACGCTGAACCAGCCGGGTACGATGCTCCCAAGCCACGCGGACATGAACCGTACGCCCGGCGTTGATATGACGACAGGGTCGCTGGGGCAGGGATTTTCCTGTTCGGTGGGCGTCGCGCTGGGTTCTAAGCTCAGAAAAGACGGCGCGACGGTCTACACGATTATAGGCGACGGGGAATCGCAGGAAGGCCTGATTTGGGAGGCGGCGATGTTTGCCGCGCACAAAAAGCTGGAAAATCTGGTCGCTTTTACAGACCTGAACAAGATGCAGATAGACGGCGCGGTGAAGGATGTGAACGACGTGGAGCCGCTGCCGGAAAAATGGCGGGCGTTTGGCTGGAATGTTTATGAAGTGGACGGGCACGATATAGAAGCGGTTGACAGCGCCATTTCACTGGCGGGGCACAGGAATGGCAAACCAACCATGATCATCCTCGATACCGTCAAGGGGAAGGACGTTACTTTTTTGGAGGAGCAATGGGAATACAATCACAATATACCCATCAGCGCCGAGCAAACGGCCGGTGCGCTGGCGGAACTGAAGGGGGAATGAGCCATGTATCAGGACACTGAAATGCGCGCTGTTTTTGCGGGGCTGATCGATAAGGAAATGGAAGCCGACCCCGATGTGGTGATGGTGGACGCGGATCTTTCGCGCGCGCACGGCACGCTTTCTTTCTACAAAAAGTATCCCGATCGCGTGTTCAACGCGGGCGTGGCGGAAGCCGATATGGTCTGTATTGCGGCAGGGCTTGCGAGTTATGGCTTTAAACCAATCGTATCTTC